>JALGZO010000733.1 GCA_025774865.1 bacterium
TCGCAGCTTCGAGAGCATGGAGAGCATCTGTCTCGACGCCCTTCGCAAGAATCCCTCGAGCTGGCTGGCGAACAACAACCTGGGCGACGTCTACATGAAGCAGAGACGGCTCGAAGATGCGGTCGCGCACTTCGAAAGGGCTCTCGCGAGTGGCCCGACATACATCGAGACCCACCTGAATCTGGCGATAGCCGAGATGAATCGCGGCAACTTCGACAGAGCGATAGGTCACGCGCGTCGCGCCATCGAGTTGCGACCGCAGAACATGCTCGGCTACCACACCCTGGGCGACGCCACTCTTCGAGCCGGAAGACCGGCGGAGGCGGCCGACTGGTATCGGGAGGCTCTGAAACGGGAGCCCGATTTCTTCAAAGCTCAGCTCAACCTCGCCATCGCCCTGACGCAGAGTGGGCGGCCCGAGGAGGCCGTCGAGTGGTTCGAGCTCGTGCTTCGAGATCGGCCCGACAGCGTGACGGCTCTCGGGAATCTCGCCATCGCTCTCGCCGAGCGGGGTCGGTTCGAGGAGGCCCTCGGGCACCTGGAGAAGGCGCTCCGACTCGACCCCGACAACGCGACGCTCCAGCAGAATCTCGTCCTCGTGCGGCAGCGGGCGGAGAGTGCAGCGCCCACTCCTTGACTGCGTACCGGATCTCGCACGTGTTCCGGGGTCTCGCTTTACACTCCCAGGGACGCTCCCTAGAATGGCTCCGACTTGAATGCTGCGAACTCGCTCATGACGCTTCCACCCGCCGAACGTCACGCTCATCTTGCGCCCGAAGGACTTCTGTTCTCCATGGATCTCTGTGACCGTCAGCTTCGGGCTCACGATCCGACATGATCTGCGTTATCGGATCCGGTCCGGCGGGCGTCACCTGCGCGTCTGTGCTGCTCAGCAAGGGCCTGAAGGTCACGATGATCGATGCCGGGATCGATCTCGAGCCGGAGCGTCGGGAGGCGGTTCAGCGACTGGCCGGCTCTCGTCCCGAACAGTGGAGCGGAAGCGACCTCCGCATCATCCGAGAGAACATGGCGCCCGGGGCGAACGGTATTCCCCTCAAGCGGGCCTACGGTTCCGATTTTCCCTACCGCGAGGCGCTGCAACATATCCCCCTGGATCGCCGTGGGGTCGACGTAACTCCCTCCCTGGCCCGCGGCGGGTTCAGCAATGTGTGGGGTGCGGTCGTGGCTCCCTATGTCCATGCCGACCTCGCAGACTGGCCCCAAGCGGCCAGGAACCTCGCCCCCCACTACGAAGCGGTTCTTCGTTCCATCGATCTCGCGGCCGAGGAGGACGGGCTCGCCTCACTCTTGCCCCTTCACTCCCGCCGCCACCAGCCTCTCCGTCCCAGCCGACAGGCAGCGGCCTTTCTGGCGGACGCGCGGAGACACCGAGAGGCCCTCGGAGACGCGGGGGTCGATGTCGGCCGGGCGCGGCTCGCGGTCCGCGCAGCGCCTGGCGAGGCCGATGCGGGCTGCGTCTATTGCGGCCTCTGTCTCTATGGCTGCCCGTACGGTCTGATCTACAACTCGCAATCGACTCTCGGTGCGCTTCGGCGAGATCCCGACTTCCGCTACGAGTCCGATATCGTCGTGGACAGGCTCGAAGAGGACGGAAGACGCGTACGCGTTCACGGATACGGTCGCACCGACGGCTCGCGGTTTCAATTCGACACCGAACGAGTCTACCTGGCCTGCGGCACGTTCTCCACGACGAAGATTCTGCTTCAGTCTCTGGAGGCCCATGACGAGATCGTGACGATTCGCGATAGCCAGTACTTCCTGCTCCCTCTGCTTCGCTACCGGGCCACACCGGCGGTTGAAACCGAATCGCTGCACACGCTCGCCCAGGCCTTCCTGGAGATCCGCGACCCCGCCGTCAGCCCACGCACGGTGCACATTGAGGTGTTCACTTACAACGACTTGCTTCCGGCGGCGGCTGAGCGCCGACTCGGATGGGCGGCCAATCTCCTGCGGTTGCCGATCCGTGGATTCGTTCGCCGCGTCCTCGTCGGTCAGTGCTTCCTCCACTCGGACGTTTCACCGACAATCGAGGCAAGGCTGGTTCGATCCGATGGCGGCCAGAGTGCGAGGCTCGTCTTGGAGGGGCGACCCCGGCCCGAATCCGAGCGGGTCGTGGGTAGAGTGTGGCGGAAGCTGCTGGCCCACCGACGGCATCTGCGCGCCCTCCCCGTGCCGCCGCTGATCGAGATCGCCACCACCGGCCGGGGCTTCCACAGCGGAGGATCGTTCCCGATGAGAGCCGATCCAACCCGATTCGAGAGTGACATTTGGGGGCGGCCGTACGGTTTGCGGAGGGTCCATGCGGTGGACGCTACCGTGTTTCCGACGATACCCGCGACCACGATCACATTGCCGGTCATGGCGACTGCCCACCGCATCGCCTCCGGATACGACGAGCTCTAGATGAGCCCCGATCATGAGCGATGACAAACGGACATGCGTCGTTACCGGCGCGAACGGGTATGTAGGATCTCGGATCGTGGGTCATCTTCGCCGGAAGGACTGGCGAGTGTTCGAGATGCGACACGACGTGACCACTGTCGATCCCGATCATGGTGAACGGATCCCCTTTTCACTCGAGAAAGGGTCGGCTCCCAGAGACTTTCGCGGCATCGACACGCTGATTCACTGCGCCTACGATTTCCGCCCCACCGGGTGGCGGGAGATCGTGGCCGTCAACGTCGACGGATCCAGACGCCTTCTCGAGACAGCGCGGGAAGCCGGAGTGCGGACGATCGTACTCATCTCCACTCTGAGCGCCTTCGACGGTTGTCGCTCTCTCTACGGCAAGGCCAAGCTCGCGATCGAGGAGATCGCGGCTCGGTTCGGAGCGACTCGCGTTCGGCCCGGCCTCGTCTGGGGAGACCAGCCCGGAGGAACGTTCGGCGCGCTCGAGAGCGTCGTGTCGGTCACCCCGATCGTCCCGCTCGTGGGGAGCGGTCGCTACCGGCAGTATCTATCCCACGAAGAGGACCTCTGTCGGGCGATTCGGATCCTCTGTTCCCACCCGCGAGCGGGAAGCCTCGAGCCCATCACCGCGGCGGCGGAACGACCGCTGACTCTGCGCGAGATCCTGGAAACGCTCGCGGAGAGACGTGCGAAGAAAGTCTCCTTCATCCCCGTGCCTGAATCCTGGATCCTCGCTGCGCTCCGAGGTGTGGAGATGGCGGGCCTTCGGATGGCCTTCCGAAGTGACGGCCTGATCAGCCTGATGAACCAGAACCCGTGCCCGGATTTCGGCCCCACCCGGGAGATCCAAGCCACGTTCCGGGAGTTTGGATCAGGAACATGAGCACCGATCGCAAGGGTGAGCGCGTCATCCACATCGAGTCGACGTTCGACGTGTCGGGCGCCAATCGCGATACCGAGATGTTCGCCGAGTTCATTGCGCGCGACGCACCCCGATCCTTTCTCGACGTCGGGACCGGCACGGGTTATCTCGCCATTCGTCTGGCGCTCGCGGGAAGCGACGTTGCCGCCACGGACATTTGCCATCGAGCCAAAGCGCTCGCGGAGAGAAACGCCCGTCGCAACGGCATCTACCTCTCGGTCCGGATCTCGGATCTCTTCGACGACGAGGCAGGCACCTACGATGCCATCGCCTTCAACCCACCGTGTTCCGCGCGACCAGATCCTCGCTTCTTGACCGTCGTCAAGGAAGCCATCCGTCGAATCGAGCCGCTCGAGCGCGCCCTGATGCACCACATGCCGAAACATGTGATCACGTTCCGTCGCGATTTGATTCACCGGTTCATCGAAGGGGGTTCCTGCCACCTCAACCCCGAGGGCCGTCTGTACTTGCTTCTCTATGGCCACGAGCTCTCCTTCCTCGAAGCCATGCCGCACGACCTGGTCGTCACCGCGCACACGCCGCACGCGCTGAGACGACGAAATCTCGCCTTCGCCAGGCTCTCGAGGAGGCCCGACCGGCCCTCGAATGGGTGATGATGTGATCAGCGAAGCAAACGACGTATGGCCAGGTCGAATACGACATTCAGAGCGTCGAGCGAAACTTGCCCCTTCAGGCGGGAGCGAGCCGTGTAGGAGATCGTAACGGGCACCTCGACGTGACGCAGGTCATGCTCGACGATACCGTGCAGAATCTCCGATGCATGAGCCATGCGCGCCTGCCTGATGGGGAGTTTCCGCGCCGCGTCCGCCCGCATGGCGCGCAGCCCGTTGTGCGCGTCGGTGAGTCGGATTCCGGAAACGATCCGGGTGAAGAGAATGGCGGCTTTGAGCAGGACGCGCCGGCCGGCCG
>JALGZO010000734.1 GCA_025774865.1 bacterium
GAGGCGGAGGAAATACGAGCCTGTTGCGGCCGCGCGGCCGTGATCGTCGGAGCCGTCCCACTCTGCTCGATGCCAGTCCCGCCCAAGGTCCCCGTTCACGAGCGTCCGCACGCGCCGGCCGGTCACGTCGTAGAGCGCGAGCCGCACGCGGCTCCGAGAAGGAGTCCAGAACCCCATCGCGGTCCGCTCCCGAAACGGGTTCCGAGAAATGTTCCGGATGAGGGGTGCTACCGGGTCGGGAGCGACCACGGAGACGAGGGGGGGGCGGTCGAGCCGGACATAGCGCGTCGTCGTCTTCATCAGAATCGGCGGGCAGCGGTCGTTGTCGTCCCAAGCTGAGTACATCTTCTCCCCTCGGCTCGGGGCCGCCGGATCGGGATCCTGCGGATCGGGGCCGGTCACGTTCTCGTCGCGCAGGAACTCGATGTACTCCTTCGACGTCGTCTGGTAGCGAAGCGACACCGTCACGCTGATCGGAGAATAGGTCCCCTCCGGAATCGTGAACGCGTACCCGGTCCGGTCCCAGTTCGCGAGGGAGCCGTCCGGCAAGGTCTCGAACGTGATCCCCACCGGCGCCGTCGACGCGTCGGGGCGGAATCCCGCGGGAGGGATGCGGTTGTCCTTCAAGATCCGATCGTTCAGCACGAGGTGGAATCCCTCTCCACCCTCGTGGGTGCCATGGAGCGTCTCGTAGATCTTGATCTCCGCGTCCTCGATTAGATCGGCGGTGGCGTCGTCGTAACGACCCGATTCGAAGAGGGTGGTCCCGAGCGCGTCCTTCACGAGGACGTGCAGCCACATGCGCCGGCCCTCCGGGTAGCCGGTGGGTAGCTTGTGGCCCGTCAGATTCGTCACGACGACATTCGCGTCCACGGTGTCGCCGGCGGCGGCACGGGATGGAACGTTGACTCGAAGATCCGCAGACTGATTCTGCAACATGTCGAGCGCGAGGTTGATTGCGCTGTCGAAGCTGCGATTGCGGCGCAGCGAATTTCCGTAGAGGTTCATCAGCACGGTCGACATCCACGCGTTCGCGCCGGACAGGTGGTGTTGCGGAACCTCCTCGCGCGGCAACTCGATCACGGCGCACGCTCGTCCCGCGACCGCCGGCATGTGGCAGGTCTGGCATTCGATTCCGTCGGCCGGGAAGCGGCTCTGCGCCCACTCGTCGTACGTGAGTTGCTCGGGAAAGAGGAGCCCGGTGTCGGCGCCGGTCTCGTCGCGCAGGTTCACCAAGGGGTTTCGCACGTTGTGGCAGACGGCACAGAACTCCGACGATCGATGGTAAGGAGAGTAGAGAGGTCGGTGCCACTCGGGCTGGGCGTCGTCGTAGGGGCCGCGCATCGGGGGGCCGGGGATCTCCTGCGTCGGTGTCCCGTCGTCCACCCAGTACTGACCGTTCTGCCGGAACGGCGTGCCTGCTTCACCCTCGTACATCCGGTGACAGAAATGGCAGTCGACACCCTCGAAGTCGCTGCCGGTCTTGAAGTCGCCGGGCAGGTCGGGGGATCCGACGAACGCGCTGCCGTCAGCCGGGAGGCTCCGTCCCGAGAGCCACGCTCGCGGCGAGTGGCACCGGATGCAGAACTCGCCGACGCCGGGGGTGTCCTGATTCGCGATGTCCACCGCCGCCCAGAACATCGGATCGCGAGCCGCATTCGCCATCATCGACCCCGCCCACGAATTCCACGGTTCGGAATCGTCAGACGGCGTCGGGAAGGAGGTCCGGCCAGTTGACGAGGTCTCCGGGCTGCGTACCGGGGAGCTCGATCTGCGCGCGGGCGACGACAGGTGCGCCGACGACGAGCCCGACGGCGAGGGCGGCAGCGGTGACGTGCAAAGGAGGACCCTCGGGGATGGGCGGAAGCTCCGATTCTAGCAGAAGGCGGTGTCAGGCCGCGGTCGGTTCGAGGCTCAGCGCCTGCGCGTAGCGGCGAAGGGCGGTCCGCGCCGCCTCGCCGTCGGTGGCCGACGCGGGAGTGAGCGGATCGTCCCCTTCGAACCGGAGGCTGAGCACTCGGAGCCGGCCCGCCGGCCGTTCGGCCTTCAGATCGAAGCGCGCGACGAGCCGTTCCCCGGCGAGGACCGGAAGGCAGTAGTAGCCGTAGGTTCGCTTTTCCGCCGGCTTGAAGATCTCCAGAACCTGATCGAAGCCGAAGAGCCGCCGCACGCGGCCCCGGTCCCAGAGGACGGGATCGAACGGCGAGAGAAGCACGCCGCGGTCGGCGCGGGGGCGGACGCGACGGAGCCGTCCCGCGAGATCGAGATCGTCGGGCCGGATCCAGCCCGCGGTACGCTTCCCCCGGTCGTCCACGAGGGCGCACGGGACGATCCGTCCGCTCTCCACGAGGCGATCGAGCGCGGCGGCCACGTCGCTGCTCCGGTTCCGGAGCCTCCACGTTTGAGCAAGGGTGCCGGTGGGCGCCCATCCGTGCCCGTCGAGCGCCTGGAGCAGCAGCCGCTCGAGCGCCTTCGGATACGGCTCACCCTTTCCCATCCACTTCGCGGGGATGACTCGCTCGGCGAGGTCGTACGTGCGCTGAAAGTTGTGGCGCTCACGGATCGCGAGCTCGCCCGACGACCAGAGCGCCGTGGCGACCTTCTTCGCGATCTTGAGATCCCACCAGCCCCGGCTGCCGCGGCCCTCGAGATCGATCGAGCGAAGCGGCCCTTCGCTCTCGATCCTTCGACGCAGGCGGCGGACGACGTCCGGATTCTCGCCGATGATGTCTCCCCACCAAGGGTGCTCGCGAAACTGAAGCCTTCGGAACTCGAAGAAAGGGTAGAGCTCGATCGGGATCCAGCTCGCCTCGTGCCCCCAGTACTCGAAGAGAGGCTCGCCCGGCCGGAGCAGCTCCTCGCCGAGCCCCGGATCGAAACCCGGCAACCGCGACAGCAAGAGGATCGCGTGGCTTCTCGCGCCCGCGATCGAGACGGTGTCGAGCTGGAGATACCCGAAGCGCCGGAGAAACGCGCCCGCCGCCCGGCGGGCCTGGGCGCCTCGACCCCGGGCTCGGGCCGGAAGGCCGGTCCAGGCCGGATTCAGAAGGCCGGCGCGGGCGAGCGCGAGGCGTCGGGTCTCCAGGACGCTCAGAGTCTCCATTCGCGCAATATCGCACTCCTCGACTTGACTTCGAAACCTCCGTCGGCTAGCGTCCGTATTAGTAGCTTGAGCTAATACTGTCAGGAGCCGTCATGGCCGTGGGGCCGACCGTCCAGCCGCTCGTATCCCTGGGGTTCACCGCCCTGGAGGCCGAGGTCTACGGGTTCCTCCTCGGGGAGTCGCCGGTCACCGGGTACCGCATTGCGCAGGCCCTCCGCAAGCCCGCCCCGAACATCTACAAGGCGATCGAATCGCTCGAGGCGAAGGGGGCGGTCATGGTCGACGACGGCGCGAGCCGCCTCTGCCGTCCGATCCCGCCCCAGGAGCTCCTGGGCCATCTCGAGCGTCGTTTCCAGGAAGACCGGAACCGCGCGGCGGAGTCTCTCTCCGAGATGACCGCGCCCGCGACCGACGATCGCGTCTACCAGCTCAAGTCGCCGGACCAGGTCCTGGAGCGCGCGCGCCGCATGCTGGAGCAGTGTCGCGAGGTCGCCCTCGTCGACGCGTTCCCGCGGCCGCTCGCGAAACTTCGCGACGACATCGAGGCGGCGGCCCATCGAGCTCGCCGGCGCGCGCGTCATCGTCGATGTGCGGCGCGAGAGCGTCGTCGGGCGCTGGCCCGGTCAATGGGTCAACGTCGTCGTCGACGGAGCGGAGCACCTCGTCGCGTTTCTCACCGAGGATGCGAGCGAAGTGCACCAGGCGATCTGGTCGGGTAGCGTCTACCTCTCCTGGGTCTACCATTCTGCGCTCTCGGCCGAGCTCGCGCTCGACGCCGTCCAGACCGAGCTCGCCCGCGACGACGCCACCCCGGACGGGCTTCGCGCGCTGCTGGCCGAGCTCCGATCCCTCAAGGCGCTCGAGGCGACTGGTTACCAGAGGCTGGTCGGGCAGTTCGCCCGGAAACCCGCGCCTCCCGATTCCGTATCCCATCGCACGGGCGCTGCCCGTCGTAACTCTGTCCGGAGACGATCGTGATGCTGTCCGTTCACAACCTCGTGAAGGTCTACCCCGGTCCGGTGACCGCGCTTCGCGGCGTGGGCCTCGACGTTCCCACCGGAATGTTCGGCCTGCTCGGCCCCAACGGCGCCGGGAAGTCGACCCTGATGAAGATTCTCGCCGGGACGCTCGAAGCGACCTCCGGCTCGGTCACCCTCGACGGCGAAGACATCCTCGCCGACCCGATGAGGGTCCGCTCGCAGCTCGGCTACCTCCCGCAGGATTTTGGCTTCTACCCGAACCTCACCGGCGAGCAGATGCTCACCTACCTCCTGAAGCTGAAGGGCGTTCAGGCGCCCAACGGCCAGAAGCGTCTCGCGGCCGAGCTGCTCGCGCGCGTGAATCTCGCCTTCGCCGCGAAGCGAAAGCTCAAAGGGTACTCGGGCGGGATGCGGCAGCGGCTCGGGATCGCGCAGGCGATCGCCGGCGATCCGCGGATCCTCATCGTCGACGAGCCGACCGCGGGACTCGATCCGGAAGAGCGGCATCGGTTCTACCGATTGCTCGCGGAGCTCGCGCGCGATCGCACGGTGCTCCTGTCGACGCACATCGTCGAGGACGTCGCGGTTCTGTGCCCGCGCTTCGTGGTGATCGCGGCCGGGTCGATCGTCGCGGTGACGACGCCGGAAGAAGCGCGCAAGAACCTCGAGGGCAAGATCTTCGAAGGCACGGGCACCGACGACGACCTCGTAGCGCTGCGTGACCGTTACCGCGTGACGCAGGCGGTGCTCGTGGAGGGCGAGAATCGGGTTCGCATCCACGTACCGTCGGGCCGAGCGCCCTCGGGGTTCAGCCCGGTGGTGGCGTCGCTGGAGGACGCCTACATGACCGTGGTCGGGTCCGGACCGGGCGGTGCGGCCGCCCCGAACGGCGACGGGCGGACCCTGGCCGGGGCCACTCCGGTCAGGGCGGCGGCCGGTGGTGAATCATGAGCTGGAGCCGCCTTCGCACGGTCATCGGCTACGATCTCCGATTTCACTGCACTCGTCCGCTCATGTGGATCCTCCTCGTCGTGCTCGCGTTCATGGCCCTCGGTCTTTCGTCCGGAAACGTGATGATCCAGTCCGGCGACAGCACCGTCGGAGGAGAATCGAAGGCATGGCTCACCTCCGAGTTCGCGATCGGGATGATCTTCCCGGTCACGGCGTTCTTCATCGCCGTGGCGGCGGGCATGACCGTACCGCGGGACGACGAGCTCGGGGTGGCCCCACTGCTCCACGCCACCAGGCTCACGCCGGCCGAGTACGTCTGGGGGAAATTCGTCGCGGTGCTCCTGGTGTTCCTCGCGGTGCTCGTGTTGCACACGGGCCTGCAGATGTTCTTCAACCACCTGTGGCCCCACGCCGACGCCGAGAGAATTCGGGGCCCCTTCGAGCTGGCGAACTACCTGAGGCCCGCGTTCATCATGACTTTGCCTTGCCTCGTCTTCTTCGCCGGCGCGGCCTTCGCGCTCGGAGAACGAACCCGTTCGCCGATCCTCATCTACGTCGCGCCGGTGATCGCGTTCCTGATCGCGTTCTTTCTGCTCGACTGGGCGCCGACCTGGCTCGACGCGCGGGTGGCGCAGGCTCTCATGTGGCTGGAGCCTTCGGGCTTTCGGTGGATCAACGAGACGTGGCTCAAGCTGGACCGCGGCGTCGAGTTCTACAACACGCAGCCGGTCGGCTACGACGCCCCGTTCTTGTTGAGTCGGATCGCCTACCTGGTGCTGGGGTTCGTCTTCGTTCAGCTCTCGGCGCGGCGTCTCGCCGCGACGATTCGCGGCACACGAAGGGTGCGGGGGTCGGCCCCGGAGCCCGTCGTCGTCGCCGAGCCGGCGGGGAACCTGGCGACGCTCCGCATGACGACGGTACTCCCGGGATTCGTGCAGACCGTGGTGGAGGTCGCCCGCTTCGAGAGCACGAATCTTCGGAGCCAGCCCGGGCTCTACTTGTTCGCTCCCATCATTCTCCTGCAGGCGACCGTCACTCAGCTGCACCAGGTGGGCGCGTTCGGTACGCCGCTGCTCTTGACGTCGGGGAGCGCGGCGGTGGGCCTGATGGGCACGCTCACGGTGCTCGTGTGCCTCCTCCTGATGTTCTACACGGTCGAATCCGTTCAGCGCGAATGGAACGCCGGACTCGCGCAGATTTACTTCGCGACTCCCGCGCGCACGGCCGCGATGCTTCTGGGCAAGTCCATTGCGAACGGCCTCGTGGGGACCGTCATCCTCCTGGGAGCGCTGTTCGGATCGTTCTTCGTGATGCTCACCCATCAGTCGGGCTGGCTGAAGTTCCTGCCGCTTTGGGGCCTTCTCTCGGCTCTTCTCTTCGTGGCGCTCGCGATCCGCGGGATCGTCCTTCGTCGGCGGTCGGCCGCGGGCGAGAGCCTGTCGCGGCCGGAGCGCTTCGTTTGGTCGTTCCTTCGAACTCTCCTCTGGATCGGCCTGGGAATCGTCGTGGCCGTTCTTCCGTCGTTCGTGATCTTCCTGTCCCAGGGGGTGATCGACTTCAGCCTCGTCCCGTTCGCACTCGTCTGGGGGCTGCTCCTCTTCCCGACGTTCATCGTCTGGGCGACGTTCGTGACTGCGGTGTTCGCCATCGTGGGGAACCGTTACACGACGTACGCGGTCGCCTTGGGAGTGATCGCGTTCACGTTCTGGAAGCAGTCGATGGGGGAGATGAACTGGGTGGGGAACTGGGGCCTGTGGGGCGTCGCCACGTGGTCCGACTTCGGGTCGGTGCAACCGAACGAGGTCGCGCTGCTTCTGAACCGGGTCTTCTACCTGGCCATCATGGCGTTCCTGGTGGTGCTGACGGTCCGCGTCTTTCCGCGCCGTGAGCACGACTCGGCGAGAATCGTCGATCGGTTGCGGTTGCGGTTCCTGGGCCGGACGGCCTTGCGTCTGGCGCCGGCGGGCGTGCCCGCGATCGCACTGGGCTTCACGCTCCACGCGAAGGTCAGCCAGGGCTGGCAGGGACCCGCCGCGGAGGAGCGTGGGAAGGACTACTGGGGACGCAACGTGGCGACCTGGACGGAGGCGGAGACGCCGCAGATCGGCGGCGCCGACATCGACGTGACTCTGGAACCGCGTGATCGGTACTTCCAGGTCACTGGCTGGTACGACCTCGTCAACTGGACCGAAGAACCGATGCTCCGCTTCCCGATGTCCATCGGGGACCACTTCGAAAACCTCGAGTGGACGCTCGACGGCGAGGCGTTCGAGCCGGAGGACCGCGCGAAGCTCCACGTCTTCGTGCTGGAAGAGGCGCTGGCCCCGGGCGATACGGTGCGGGTCGGCTTCTCGCACGAGGGCTGGTTCCCCAAGGGTCTCACGAAGAACGGCGGCGGAATGGACAACTTCATCCTGCCGGCCGGCGCCGTCCTGACTTCGTTCAGCCCCGGGTTTCTGCCCGTTCCGTTCTTCGAAGAAGAACGCGGGGTCGACGAGGAAAACCAGGTCGAGCCGAAGGACTACGCCCCCGACTTCTACGAAGGAAGGACGCCCCCGGGGATCGGCAGCGGCGTACGCTTTCCGGTTCGGACGAAGATCACGGGTCCGGACGAGTACGCGTACCACGGTGTCGGCGTCAAGGTCGAGGAGACGGTCGAGGACGGGCGGCGGACGGTCGTCTGGGAGAGCGACTTCCCCGTGAATTTCTTCAATGTGGTCGCCGGCAAATGGGAGGTATGGGAAGGGGAGGGCGCGACCGTTTACTACCATCCGGATCATACGTACAACGTGGACGCGATCGGCGAGGCCCTGGTCGCTTCCCGCAAGAAGTACTCCGAGTGGTTCTATCCTTACCCCTGGCAGG
>JALGZO010000735.1 GCA_025774865.1 bacterium
AGTGCTGCACGCGGTCACCGAGGCGCCCCGCGACCGCCGTGGCGTACGCCCCAAAGGCTTCCGTGGTCTCTCGCGATACCCACCCCCCGCGGTCCTGCAGCGCTTGGGGCAGGTCCCAGTGGTACAGCGTGACGAACGGCCGGATACCGCCGGCCAGGAGCGCGTCGACGAGCCGGTCGTAGAAGTCGAGTCCCTCCTCGTTCACTTCGCCCCGACCCGACGGCACGACCCGCGGCCAGGCGATCGAGAAGCGGTACGCTCTCACCCCGAGTTGTCCGAGGAGCTTCACGTCCTCCGGCCAGCGGTGGTAGTGGTCGCAGGCGACGCTGGCGTCGGAGCCGTCTTCGATTCGTCCCGGCGTGGCGGCGAAGCGGTCCCAGATGGACTCGCCCCGGCCGCCCTCGCGAAACGCGCCCTCGATCTGGTGCGAGGACGTGGCGACGCCCCACACGAAGTCGGCCGGAAACTCGCGCTTCGTCATCCGCTCACGCTCCCGGGCGCGGACGCACCTTCCTCGTAGAGATGGCACCGTACTGTGCGTTCCCCGACCGCGCGCGGCTCCGGGTCCGCTTCCCGGCAGACATCCATCACGTCGGGACATCGCGACGCGAACGGGCACCCGACCTCCGCCGGATCCGTCGCGCTTCGTCGCGTCCCCCCCGCGCGCGCACGCTCCTCGCCGGTGTCGGCGATCGAATCGAGGAGCGCGCGAGTGTACGGGTGCGCCGGATTCTCCACCAACTCCCCACTGCGCCCGTCCTCGACGACACGCCCGCGGAACAGCACGAGGACCCGGTCCGCCAGGTACCGCGCTGAAGCCAGGTCGTGTGTGATCAGGAGGATCCCGAGCTGTCGCTCCCGCTTCAGTTGCGCGAGGAGGTTCAGGATATCCATGCGGATGGAGACGTCGAGCATGGATGTCGGTTCATCTGCGACGAGCAAATCGGGATCGGCGGCAAGCGCCCGGGCGATGGCGACGCGCTGCCGCTGACCGCCCGACAGCTCGTAGGGATGGCGAGCGAGGAACTCCTCCGCGGGCTCGAGCCCCACTGTTCGCAGAAGCTCCGCGGCCTGCGCGCGGACCCCCCCGCCGTTCGTTCTGTGGTGGCGCTTCAGCGGCCGAACCAAATGGTGCTCGATATCGTGGACCGCGTTGAGCGAGCCGAACGGATCCTGGAAGACCATCTGGACCCGTCCCCGGTAGGCGAGCGACGCGCGTCGCGGCTCTCGCTCGAGCACGTCGACCCCATTCAGCCGGATCTCGCCCGCGTCGGGCGCCTCCAGGCGAAGGAGCAGCCGGGCGATCGTGCTCTTACCGCTTCCCGACTCTCCGACCAGTGCCACCGCCTCCCCCCGGTCGACGCCGAAGGAAACGTCGCGGGCGGCCACCACCCGCCGCCGGGGCCGGAACAACCCCTGCGAGACGAAGGTCTTGCGGATTCCGCGGACCTCCAGAAGCGGCTCCTGCGCCTTCCTTTCCAGGGTTTCCAACCGCCCTCCGGGCCCGATTGACACTTTGTTCGCTAGGCGAACATAGTGTAGTATCGGGCCTGTTCCTGTCAAGATAGAGGGGATCCCCTCGTCGCTCGCGGGCTCGCACGCGTCGGCCGGTGCGCCAGGCCAGGAGGTCACGAAAATGAAGAGTATACCCGCTCGGATCCGGCTCCCGATCGTCCTGACGGCGCTCGCGACCGTCGCGTCAGCGGCCTCGGCCGAGACCAATCTGCTGACCAATCCCGGCTTCGAGGACGGGGGCGGCTCCTACGATGGATGGACGATCCTGTTCGGCACCGGTCCCAACATCTCGACCCCGGCCACCGACAACATCTTTCGATCGGGATCCGCCGCTTCCAAGATCTTCGGTGAGTTCTCGGGCTGCCCGATTCCCAACTTCGACGTCGGCGGGTACGGCCAGTTCTTCCCACCCACGGCCGGGCAAATCTACGAACTGAGTGGGTACAGCTACGTCTCTAGCGGCGATCCCATGACGGGATCGATTCCCTGCGCCAGCAACCGGTGCGTCGCGAAGATCGCGTTCTTCAACGCGCCCGTGGGCGGAACGGAGATCTCCGTGAACGAGGTAGTCGTGGGTGATGCGAGCACGCCGCTCGACACGTGGACCCCGTTCAGCGTGTCCGCTCCGGCCCCGGACGGGGCGATGCGGGTGGAAGCGCTCATCCTCTTTCTGCAGCCCGGCTGCGCCGAGGGCAGCACCTTCCTGGATGACCTGTCGTTCTGCGAGACGGCACCGCCCCCACCACTCCCCGACAACGTGCTGGTGAACCCCAGCTTCGATGCCGGGCTCACCGGCTGGACGGCTTTCGGCAACGTCGAACCCGAGACGCGGGCCTTCGGTCTTCGCACTGCTCCGGGAAGCGCGAAGCTGTTCGGCCCGTTCGCGAATCCCGGTGACGCGTCCGCCATGTCCCAGAGCTTCGCCGCGACGCCGGGGCTGGACTGGCAGCTTCAGGTCTGGTCGTTCCACACCTGCGAGGAGAGCCCGATCAGCCCCACGGGCCTGAACTACGGGTCAGCGAAGATCGTGTTCAAGGACGGGGGCGGCGCGGTGGTGGACTCCGCCGAGACCATCATCGCCGATTCGACCAGCCCCTTGGGAACGTGGACCCATCATTCGGTGGCCGCCACCGCCCCTACCGGAGCCGTCACGGTGGATGCGTTTCTGCTCTTCGTCCAGCCGGACTCGACCGAGAACGGTGCCATCTGGGTCGACGACGTGGTGTTCCGCGAGACCGTCTTGGTGGATGCTCCGGTCCTCGCGGGGAACCCGCTCGATTTCGAGCTGCGCCAGAACTTCCCGAACCCCTTCGGCCGCTCGACCCGGATCGACTTCGTACTGGCGAAGACCGCGCCGGTGGAGCTCAGCATCTATGACGTGGCCGGGCGCCGTGTGCGGACGCTCGTGGAAGGGCGGTTCACTCCCGGACCGCACGGGATCTCGTGGGACGGAAGGACCGCGGAGGGCAAGGCGGCCGCGGCCGGCGTGTACCGCTACGTGCTCCGGACTCCGTCCGGCCAGACCTCGCGGAGCATGATGCTCCTGAAGTGAGGTCCCGGAAGCGGCAGACTCGACCCTGCGCCCCGGGGCCTGGCCCTGGGGCGCAGTTCTGCTTCGAACCCTCCACTTCTGGAGGCAGCAAATGGCGATGATCCATTCCGCCGCGCGCATCGTCTCCGAGCCGGTCGGCGAGTTCACGTCGATCGACGGCGAAGACGTATTCCGCATCTCGGCCGTCGAGGGCATGCCCTCGTTCCTCATGAGCATCCCGAGCGAAACCGACCTGTGGATGTTCGTGACGTCGCTCGGCGGGCTGACGGCGGGACGAGTGGATCCGGACGGCGCGATCTTCCCTTATGAAACCGTCGACCGGCTCGAAGATGCGCACCACCATACGGGGCCGATCACGATGCTACGCGCGCGACGCGCCGGCCGCCCCGAGGGAGTGTGGGAACCGCTGGCCGATCGATCGGCCGAGGACTCGCGCGTCGAGCGAAGCCTGTACAAGAACGTCACCGGAAACGCAGTCATATTCGAGGAGATCCACCACGGCCTCGGCCTGTCGTTCCGGTATCGCTGGAGCGCCGCCGACGCGCTCGGCCTGGTTCGCACCGCGACCCTCACCAATGACGGGTCGGACGCGGTCGAGATCGACCTCCTCGACGGGTTGCGGAACGTCCTCCCCCACGGCGCACCGCTCGCGCTCTATCAACAGTCCAGCTCGCTGGTCGACGCGTACAAGCGGACCGACTACGACCCGGAGACGCGTCTCGCGATCTTCTCGCTGACCGCTCGGATCGTGGACCGGCCCGAGGCCGCCGAATCGCTTCGCGCCAACACCGTGTGGTGCGACGGCCTCTCGGGTTTCCAGGTTGCCCTGGACGGCCGAGCGATCCGCGCGTTTCGGCGCGGCGAGAGAGTCGAGGCGGAGCGCGTCCTGACGGGGAGACGCGGCAACTACCTCCTGACCGGTTCGCTACGGTTGGCCCCCGGCGCTTCCGCCCGCTGGCACCTCGTCGCGGACGCGGGACGCAGCCACGTCGAGGTCACGACAATCCGGTCCCGGATCCTCGAGGACGGGCCCCTCGACGCGGAGATAGAGCGCGCGATCGCGGACGCGACGGAGAGCCTCCGCCGCAACGTCGCGGCCGCCGACGGCCTTCAGCTCAGCGCGGATCGCGCCGCCTCCGTCCACCACTTCACCAACGTTCTCTTCAACAACTTGCGGGGCGGCGTCTTCGCGAACGGCTACCTGGCT
>JALGZO010000736.1 GCA_025774865.1 bacterium
GACGGCGGCGGACGCGATCGTGCGAACCCTGCACCGCATCCTGATCAGTCGTCGCCGCCTTCTCGAGTGGCGCACCGCCGCGCACACCGCTCGTCTTCTCGAGACGGGGAGCGGGATGCTCCGCGAGTGGGGCGAGATGCCCGCCGGCGTCGTCTGCGCGACATTCCTGGCCGCGCTCGTTCTCCTGTTCCGGCCGGAAGTGCTCCCCGTCGCCGCCCCGCTCCTGGCTCTCTGGCTCGCGTCGCCCGCGATCGCCGGCTGGATCAGCCGCGAGGTGGTGCCTCCGCGGGAGTCGCCCGACCCGACACAGCTGACCGCGCTGCGGAGGCTCGCGCGGCCTTCGTGCGCCCGGAGGACCAGTGGCTGCCGCCCGACAACTTCCAGGAGGAGCCACCGAACGGCATTGCGCACCGCACGTCGCCGACGAACATCGGGATGATGCTGCTCTCCACGCTGTCCGCTTATGACCTCGGCTACCTGAGCCTTCCCGGCCTCGCGGAACGGGTGCACCAGACGTTCGAGACGCTCGCGAGACTCGAGCGGTACCGAGGGCACCTCTTCAACTGGTACGACACGCAGACGCTCAAGCCGCTCGAGCCGCGCTACGTGTCGACCGTCGACAGCGGCAACCTGGTCGGATGCCTGCTGACGCTGCAGCAGGGGCTGCTGGAGGCGGCCGCCGGACGGGTCCAGGACCCGGTCCGCTGGGTGGGGTTCCTCGACGGGCTCGGGCTCTTCCGGGAAGCGGTCGACGGGATCGCGCGGGAGTCCGCTTCTGTCGATGGGTGGCGCGAGGTGGGCGCCCGGATCGAGGAAGTCGAGCTCCGCATCGGCAAAGTGGGAGACGACCCGCAGCGATCCGTGAACCTGGTCGCGGAGATCCTGGACGCGTGGCCTGGGGTCGAGCGGAGCCTCATGGACGCCGTCGCCGCGGCCGGGGGTCCGATCTCGCCCATCCGGCTGCGCGATCTCCGCGTCTGGCACGAGCGCTCGCACGCCCAGCTGCGCTGGATGAAGCGGGAGATCGAGCTCCTGATTCCGTGGCGGGCGCTGCTCCCGGCGGCACCGGCGGCGCTCACGGGCGACCGCCTCGAGGAGCTCCGGTCCGAGCTCGTCCGCGTTCCCCGGCTGGACGAGGTCGCGGCGGTCGCGGCGCGCATTCGCGAGCTGTGCGGGAGGATCGCCGCGTCGCTCGAGGCGGACTCGCCGACGACGCGGCAGGACGGGATCGGCCCATGGCTCGAAGAGGTGGCGACGGCGAGCCGCGACGGGGAGACTCGGGCCGCCTCGCTTCGCGCGCGGCTGCTGGAACTGGCCGCGGAGGCGGAGGCCGACGCGCTGAAGATGGACTTCGGGCTGCTGTACGACCCTGAGCGGGAACTGTTCCACATCGGATATCGCGCAGACCTCGGGCGTTTCGATCAGAACCATTACGACTTGCTCGCGTCCGAAGCCCGGCTGTCCGGGTTCGTCGCCGTGGCCAAGGGGGATGTTCCGCTCCGCCACTGGTTCCACCTCGGACGTCACGTGGCGCGGGTGTCGGGGACCCCGACGCTCCTCTCCTGGGCGGGAACGATGTTCGAGTACCTCATGCCGGCGTTGCTCATGCGCAGCGCGGACGAGGCGTTCCTCACCCGGAGCTGCCGGTCCGCCGTGGACCGCCAGCTCGAGTACGGCCGGGAGAAGGGCGTGCCCTGGGGCATCTCGGAGTCGGGTTTCCATCTCTTCGATACGGAGCAGAACTACCAGTACCGCGCGTTCGGCGTTCCGGGGCTCGGCTTCAAGCTCGGCCTGGACGACGACCTGGTGATCGCGCCGTATGCTTCGCTGCTGGCCCTGCCGATGCGTCCCATCGCGGTCGCCGACAACCTGGACCGGATGCGCGAGATGGGGGCTGTCGGACAGTACGGCCTCTACGAGGCGATCGACTTCACCGAGGAGCGCCGGCCGGCCGGAAACCGCTTCGCGATCGTGCGGTCGCACATGGCGCACCACCAGGGGATGATCCTCTGCGCGCTGAACAACTTCTTCTCGGACTCGCCGCTCGTCCGCCGCTTCCACGACCACCCGATCTTCCAAGCGGCCGAGGTGCTGCTTCACGAACAGCTCCCGACCGAGATCGCTCCGGAGATCCTGCAGGAGGAGCCAGGCGAGGGCGAGGGCGAGGCCGCTACGCCCGAGCGCCCGGGCCTCGTTCCGTGGACGCCCGCGAGGCGCGGCGCGATCCCCGACGTGCACGTGCTATCGAACGGCCGGCTCACCTGCTTCCAGACCGACGCGGGGGGAGGCGGGCTGCGCTGGAACGGCTACGAGCTGACGAGGTGGAGCGCCGACCCCACCCGGGATTGCGACGGGGAATGGGTCTACGTGCGGGACGAGGAAGACGGCACGCTTTGGTCGCTGACCCGGAGCCCCTGCTTCGCCTCGGTCGAGGTTAGCCGCGTCACCTACCACCCGCACCTCGTGGAGTTCCACCGACGCGAGCACGACCTGCTCCTGGAGATGGAGGTCGTCGTGGCCCCGGGCGACGATGCCGTAGTGCGGAAGATCATCGTACGAAACGAGTCCGAACGTCCGCGGCGCCTCACGTTCACGAGCTTCGCGGACGTGACGCTCGCCCCCCTCGGCGACGCGCTCCGCCATCCCGCGTTCGAGAAGCTCTTCGTGCGGACCGAGGCGCTTCCGAACGAGCGGGGGTGCCTCGCGCAGCGCCGTCCGCGCTCACCGGACGATCCCGCCGTCGCGATCGCCCACTGGCTCGTTCCGTTCGACGACGCCGTGCGACCGGCCGGCTTCGAGACGGACCGCTTCCGTTTCCTCGGACGCGCGAACTCCGCCGGTCATCCCGCCGCGCTTCGTCACGGCGGCAGCCTCTCGAAGCAAACGGGCTACGTCCTCGATCCGATCCTGTCGGTGCAGGCGGAAGTGGAGGTTCCACCCCTCGGGAACACCACGTTCGCGTTCGTGACGGCGGTCGCGGACTCGCGCGTCCGAGCGCTCGAGCTCGCGCGACGGTTCGCCACGGCGAACGCGATCACCTGGACGTTCCACAACGCCGGGGTCGAGGGCGTGCGCGAGCTCCAGGAGACGGGCGTCGATCCGCACGCCCTTCCGGAGGTGCAGCGCCTCCTGTCGGCGGTCCTGTTCCCGGACGCGCGACTCCGCCCGCAGAGGGATCTCGGTTCCTCGCTCTCCGAGCAGGCGCGGTTATGGGGAATGGGAATCTCCGGCGACCATCCGGTTCTCCTTCTGAGACTTCCCGACCCGACCGACACGAGCCTGTTGCTGGAGCTGCTGAAGGCGCACCGGTTCTGGCGCGGTCGCGGCGTCTCGGTGGACCTGGCAGTGCTCCTCGAGGGCGTCTCCGGCTACGACGACGACGCCTCGGGCCGGTTCGCCAAGGCGATCGCCGACTCCGGCGCCCAACCCTGGCTACACCGTCCGGGAGGGATCTTCGTCCTGCGGGCCGACCAGCTCCCGCCCGGGGAGAGGCGGTGCCTGGAGATGTCGGCCCGCGTGGTGCTCGGAGGCGACCGGGGAGACCTGCGCCGGCAGGTCTCGGATGTCCTCCGGGTTCCGCTCGAGGTCCCCCGTTTCGTGCCCTCGAGCTCCGTCCAGGAGACCCGGGAGCCGACGCCGGCGCTGCCCCGGGAGGAAGGTCTGCTCTCTTCCAACGGTCTCGGCGGATTCACCGCGGACGGCCGGGAGTACGTCATCCGGATCGAGGACGACCGCTTTCCGCCCGCGCCGTGGGCGAACGTGCTCGCGAATCCCCGCTTCGGGTGTCTCGTCAGCGACGCGGGGCTCGGGGCCACCTGGGGAGAGAACAGCGCCGCCCGACGCCTGACCCCCTGGCGCAACGACCCGGTTCTCGACACGCCCTCGGAGGCCGTGTACGTGCGCGACGAGGAGACGGGGCTCTTCTGGTCTCCGACCCCGCGCCCCAGCGCGGGGGCGGGGCCCTACGAGGTGCGCCACGCGGCGGGGTCGACCGAGTACCGCCACCACGGCCAGGGGCTGCGACACAGCCTGCGCGTCTTCGTGGACCCTGAGGATCCGGTCAAGGTGGCGCGGGTTCGCGTTCACAACACCTGGAATCGCACGCGGCGTCTCACCGTCACGTACTACCTCGAGTGGACTCTCGGGGCCGAGCGGAAGCAGACGCTCGCGCACATCATCCCGGGCATGGACGACGAGACGGAGGCGCTTCTGGCCCGTTGTGACTGGGACGCGGAGTTCCGAGGTCGCATCGCCTTCGTCGCCGCGACCCTCCCCGTGCACGGGTTCACGACGGACCGGCGCGAGTTCCTCGGTCGGGACGGAGACCTCGCCTGCCCGATGTCCCTGGCTCGATGGGGTCTGGCCGGAGCGATCGCGGCGGGAGGGGACCCGTGTGCGGCGCTCCAGGTGCATCTCGAGATCGAGCCGGACGAAAGGAAGGAAGTCTCGTTCGTGATCGGCGAGG
>JALGZO010000737.1 GCA_025774865.1 bacterium
TCGATCGGCGCCCAATCGTCGGTGAGGTGAAATCCGCCGCTGCGCTCGCTCAGCCGGGCCAGGTCCGCATCGGCAAAACGGTACAACCCCGCCGACGCCTCGTAGCTCGCGACGACAGCGTCCCAATCGACCGGGCGTTTCGTTCCGGCGATGATGAACGTCTCGCGAAGGTCCGGGCTCAGCCGGACCCCGTCGCCCTCGACGAAGACAGCCACGTGCGGGAAGACCCGCTTCATGGTCTCGATCATCGAGCCGAGAAACTGCCCCTCCTCGAACACGTCAATCATGTTCATCAGGAACGCACCGTCCTCGTCGAGGAGCCCGTCGATCGCTCGGACGCACTCGATGGTCGTGAGCTGGTAGGGCACGGAAAAGTCGTTCACCGCGTCCATGTACACGAAGTCATAGAGCGGCATACTCTCGCCACCCGACTTCCGGACGACGAGTCCATTCAGGAAGGCCCGACCGTCGTCGTGATGAATGATCAGACGGTGATCCGGGGGCAGGCCGAACGCTTCGAGCGCCGCCTTGGTCACGGCCGGGTCGATCTCCACGACCTCCGTGCGGCTGCGCGGCCAGAGCTCGTCAAGCCAGCGAGGATAGGTGTAACCGCCGCCTCCGACCGTGAGCGTGTTCAAGGAGTCGCGCTCTCCGGCCAGGTGCTGCGTGATCGCCGCGTAGATCCGCTCGTAGGAGTATTGGTGGCTCAGCGGATCCTCCACCAGGATCGAGCTGTGCAGCAGTTTGTCGAGGTGCATGTTTCGCTTCTCGGGGTCGCTCTGCACGCGGAGAATCTGAATGCTCGAGTACTGGCTCTCGTCGTGGTAGATCACGTTGGGCGGAATCGCTTCGCGCAGCGCGAGACTCTGCCCCACATGATTGGCCCACGCCCACGGTCCGAGGCCGAGTGCGATCAGGACGAGCAGCACGCCACCCCAGATCGTCGGGCGAAGCGAGCCGGCTCCGAAGAGGATCGCCATCGCCGCGAGCGTGGCGGCCACGGCCCAGATGATCGCGGCCGTGCCGAACGCAGCGATCAAATAGAACCCCGTCGCGAACGTCCCCGCGATGCTCCCGATGACGCCCCATGCGTAGACGCTGCCGATCGTCCGCCCCGTCTCGGTGCTACGGTCGAGCGCCATCTTCGCCGCGACCGGACTGATCATCCCGAGGATGACGGACGGTATCAGGAACACGATCGCCACGTGCGTTCCCACGCGGGCCGACCAGGGGAGTGTCCACAGGAACACCCACTCACCGACCCGGTTGTTGAGCATCGTGATCGTGACGCAGGTGATCGAAGACAGAATGAAGAGCGTCGCGAGCGTGGGGGCGGCCCGGTGGCGGTCGGCGATCCGCCCGCCCGCGTAGTTGCCGATCGCGATGCCCGCGAGCACGATACCGATCACCGACGTCCACGTGTACAGCGAGGAGCCGAGGTGGCGGGAGATGACCCGGCCCGCGACCAGCTCGATCACCATGATGCAGAAACTCGAGACGAAGACGGTGGCCTGCGGCACCCAGCGCGCCCGGGAGCTCGTGTTCGGGGATTCCGAGGGTGTCACACCGTGCCTCGAGTCTGAGAGCTGGGAACCGGCGCAGAGCGAGCGACGACGCTATCACACGGGCTCGGCGGCGTAAACCGAGGGGGGAGTCCCAGGCCCGGGTCGTTTCGCTCCGGGGCGAAGTCCTCGCCAAACGTCGTCGCCGCGACTCCTGGGCGCGCAGTAGAATACCCGCGGCCGCCCGCTTCACCTTCCCGACGAGCGCTGGCCCGGTGTCTGATGACTTTGCCCGTCCGAATGTTCGTCAGCGGAACATTTCTGCTCTGCGCCTGCGCGTCCGGGTGCACGGATCAGTCGGGCGAGCTTCCGACCGGCGCCGCCGGTCCGTCCCCCGCCTCGCTCGATGTCCTTTCGAAGGACGGATTGGTCGCCCCACCGAATCTCGCGGACGTGTATGCGAAGGTCGACGAGTCGCGGGACGACTGGGACACGGAAGCCTCCAACGCCGCGGTCGGTGCACGGTTGAAGCTCCTCGCGAGCCGTTTCGAGACTGGTGCACTCACCGAGCTCGAAGCCGTCGCGGCCGCAGACTACGAAGGGAGCGCACTTCGTCCTTCGGATCTGCAAGAGATCTACCGCGACGAATCCCTCGTCGTTCTCCGCGCCGAGCCCGCCGCCGGGTCGACCCCTCGACGGGGCTCGTCCGGTCTCGTGCGATCCTTCGAGTCGCTACGCGCTCCATTCACCGATTCCGGCGAAGTGGACCTCGAGCTTCACGTCTCGCACATCGAGGACGAAGGTGACCTCATTCGTACGGCCGTGCACGCGAACACGTTCGGCCGGACGACCGACGGTCTCGTCCAGCAGAACATGGAGTGGCTCTGCGAGTGGAGTCGCGCCGGCGTCGAGCTCCTTCTCACCGGCATCACCGTGACGCGATACGAGGAGGTCGCACACCTCGGCGGGGAGACCTGGTTCGCCGACTGCACGGAGGCAGTGCTGGGCGGAAACGCGTCGTTCTCGGAGCAGATCCTCCCGTCCATCGACCACTGGCGCGGGAACCTGGATGCGGGTCTCGGGATCTCGGTCGCCGGGCATCAAGGAATCGCGATCGGCGACGCGAACGGCGACGGCCTCGACGATCTCTACGCCTGCCAGCCCGGCGGTCTTCCGAATCTTCTCTTTCTCCGCCAGCCGGACGGTACGGCCGTCGACGCTTCTCGGGCTTCTGGCGCCGACGTCCTGGAAGAGTCGCGGGGCGCACTCCTCGTCGACCTCGATGACGACGCCGACCAGGACCTCGTCGTGCAGACGATCTCACACACGCTCGTCATGGCGAACGTGGGCAACGCCGAGTTCGCCGTACGGTACGTGGCCCGCACGCCGATGGCCACGACCGTCGCGGCCGCCGACTATGACGACGACGGGCGGCTGGATCTCTACGTCTGCTGCTACTCGTCGCCGACGATGGAGAAACCCCCGGTCCCCTACCACGATGCGAACAACGGTCACGCCAACTTCCTGCTGCGCGGCAAGGGTGACCTCCAGTTCGAGGAGGTGACCGGCGCCGTGGGGCTGGATCGCAACAACCGGCGCTACAGCTTCGCGGCCGCCTGGGAGGACTACGACGACGACGGCGACCAGGATCTCTACGTGGCGAACGACTTCGGACGGAACAACCTCTACCGCAACGACGGCGGTCGCTTCACGGACGTCGCGGCCACGGCCGGAGTCGAAGACATCTCGGCCGGCATGGGCGTCAGCTGGGGCGACTGGGATGCCGACGGCGACATGGACCTCTACGTCAGCAACATGCACTCGAACGCCGGAGGCCGCGTCGCCTACCAGACTCGTTTCCACCTCGGCGCCGACCACGAGACCCTCCAGGCGTTTCGTCGTCACGCCCGCGGCAACTCCCTCTTCTCCAACAACGGCGACGGCACGTTCACGGACGTGAGTGAAGACGCCGCGGTCACGATGGGGCGCTGGGCGTGGGGGGCGATCTTCGTCGACCTGAACAACGACGGCCGCGAAGACATCCTCGTGCCGAACGGGTTCATCACGAACGAGGATACGAAGGACTTGTGAAGCTTCTTCTGGCGACAGGTCGTGTCGCAATCACCGGTGTCCCTGAGCGAGAGCACCGTCGACTACCGGCGGTCCTGGACGGCAATGCAAAACCTGATCCGCGAAGGGCGCTCATGGAGCGGGCGCGAGCGGAACTGTGCGTTCTTGAACGTCGGTACGGATCGGTTCGCGGACGGCTCGGCGATCAGCGGCTTCGACTTCCAGGACGACGGCCGAGCGCTCGCCGTCAGCGACTGGGATCTCGACGGTGACCTCGACCTCTGGATCTCGAACCGCACCGGACCGCGTCTCCGCTTTCTGAAGAACGAGATCGGGAGCACTTCCGATTTCGTCGCGGTCCGGCTCGAGGGTCGGAACGGCAACCGCGATGCGATCGGGGCCCGGGTCGAGCTCCTCGGTTCACGTGGGGTCCGAACGCTTCGGGCGGGCGAGGGCTTCGTCGCCCAGTCCAGCAAGTGGGTGCACTTCGGGTTGGGTGATGCGAGCGAGTCGATAGGCATCCGGGTACGGTGGCCGGGGGGAAAGTCCGAGGATTTCCGCGGCCTCGCTCCAAACCGCTTCTACCGGCTCGTCGAAGGCGAGGGGGCCGAGTGGTGGAGACCGCCGGCCGCCGCGGCGGAGCTGGCGGCTTCGCGGCTGGAGGCACCCCCGGCCGGCGAC
>JALGZO010000738.1 GCA_025774865.1 bacterium
CCTTCGGTACGAAGGTCTCGAAGATGTCGGTGTCCACCCCGCCGGGGGAGAGGATGTTGACCCGGACCTCGGGTGCCGCCTCCAGCGCGAGCACCTTCGACGCGTGATTGAGCGCGGCCTTCGTCGCGCCGTAGGCGCCGAAACCCGCGACCGGCTGTAACGCCGCGCCGGTCGAGACGTTGAGCACGACGCCGCGCCGCTCCCGGAGGTGGGGCAGGGCTTCGCGTGTCAGCAGCAACGGCGCGGTCACGTTGACGGCGAGCAATCGCGACCAGAGCTCTTCGTCGAGAATGCCGAGGGGCCCCGTTCCCACGGCGCCTGCATTGTTCACGAGGATGTCGAGGCCCCGGAACGTGTCGACGGCGGTTTGGACGAACCGGCGCCGATCGGCCCCGTCGGTGACGTCGCCCGCGGCCGCGAGCGCGTGCTCGGCTCCGCCGAGCGACTTCATGGCCTCCTTTAGAGTTGACTCACGTCTTCCCGCAATGACCACCTGCGCGCCGGCCGCGACGAACGTCTCGGCGATCGCGCGCCCGATCCCCGTGCCGCCGCCGGTGACGAGGGCCACCTTCCCGTCCAGCCGGAACTCCCGCTCCTAAGAGGTCATGCGTCGGGAATCGTGGCGGGCCGGCGGGCCGTCTCCTGCACCCCTTCGACCATCCGCTCGAAGAGCGGCAGCAGCTCCCGGAAGCGAGCGGCGAGCTCGGACGTGAAGGCGGGTTCCTCGACCCACTCGCTCCACGGCTCGACGCGCGTCACGCGCAGGCTCTCCCAGGCCCAAGGGCGAAGGTCGGCGGCGAGTGACCCGGCGTCCGCCGCCGGCGCCTCGCCCGAAACGACCCAGCCCGCCGCGAGCAGGTCCGCGGCGATCCCACGCAACCCGTCATCCGAAGCGATGCTGCGGCGCACGCGAGAGGTAGCGGCCGGATCGCCGCCCGCGGCCGCGAGGCCGATCTCGATGCCGGAAGCGGAGAAGTCGGCGTAGAGGAGCGGTGAGCTGTCGGGATCGAGGCCACGAGCCCAGGCGCGCACGCGCGAGACCGGACAATCGTCGAGCGCCGAGGGTCTGCCGCGAGGCCACGACAACGACGCTCCCACGCGGGCCTCGAGAGCCACGAATGCCGAGATGTCCGAGAGGCGTCCCTCCAGATCGGTCACGAGCGCTTTCAGCGGGGACAGGACGTGCGCCGCGTAGGTGACCCGGACGTCAGCCGGCCAGCCGTCCGGACAGGGGTCCGCGGCCAGCGTCTCGAAGAACCGCGGGATCTCGGCTGAGAACCCGCGAAATCGTGTGGGGGATTTTCGGTTCGAGACCGTCACGATGCCTCCCGCTGGAGGAGCATAGGGGTGGATATCGCGTCCGGCAAGGGGACGCATCCTCGTCGGAGGTGGATGCGGCGAGGGGGGCGGGCGATGCAAACGCCGGCTCTCGGTGGACTCAGGACGTGAATCGGCTCAAAATGGAAGGGTCATGGGAACCAACTTCGATCCATCCACCGAGGCCCTGCCGTCCGCGATCCGACCGCTCCTGGAGACGGACCGGCGGGAGCTCGTGCGCTTCCTCGGCCGGGATCCCGAGGAGAACATCTATCTCCTGTCCCGGGTAGCCAACGACGGCGTCGTGAACGAGGGATCCGCGTCGCACGGGCGCTTCTACGGCCACTTCGGCCCATCCGCCCTCGACGGCGTCATCTTCTTCGGCCACCGCAAGGGCGTGGTGCTCGCCGGGGAGGATCCCGAGTTCATGCGGGCCGCCGCGAGCCTCGCGCTCGGGAAGGAATCGGACTGGATCATTCTCGTCGGACCCAGGCGCGCGACGGACGGGTTCCTCTCCCACTACCGCTGGCGCGGACGGCCCACCCACATCAACCGGGTCCAGATTCACTACGTGCTGCGGCCCGAGGATGCGCTTTCGGCCCCCGTCGACGGCGCCCGACGCGCCGAGCCGGAGGACCTGGAAGCGGTGGTCGGCATGTCGGAGCAGATGCTGATCGAGGACTTCCGCCTGCCCCCGGGAAGCCTGTCGCGGGAGGGAATCCGGCTGTCCATGCAGCAGAAGATCCAGGACGGGCGGACCTGGGTGGTGGAGGCAGGCGGCGAAATCGTCTTCAAGGCCGATGTGTCGGCGCGTTTCTCCGGAGGCGCGCAGATCGAAGGCGTGTTCACTCGCTCCCATCGTCGCGGTCGCGGGTATGCCGTCCGCGGGTTGACGGCGATCACCGCCGACCTCCTCCGAAGCTCGGCCTTCGTCTCCCTGCACGTGGCGCAGGACAATGCCGCCGCGCGTCGAGCCTACGAGAAGTGCGGATTCCGTCCGTTCTCGGAATTGCGCCTCGTGCTGCTGAATCTGGCCCAGGAGTAGTTCGTTTCGCGCATCAGCCGTCGGCGCTGTCGGGGCCGAGCGGCGCCGGCATGATCGACGGCGCGGTCATCCCGAGACTCTTCTCCCTCCACCGGCCGAGTCGGAACCAGAGCGGGATGACGATGCCGCGTAAGATCCCGGTGATCGAGATCGTCCACCAGATTCCCGCCGGCCCGGCCCCGCCCGGCCCCGCCACCCACCAGGCGAGCGGAACTCGCACGACCGAAGTCAAAGAGGACACCCAGAGCGGCGGAAGCGTGTCCCCCGCGCCCGTGAACGCCTGAGAGTAGACGAGCTCCCAGCCCATGAAGACCTGCGAGATCGCGACGATTCGCAGAAACGCCGCGCCTTCCGCCACCGCCGTCGCGTCGCTCGTGAACACTCGCATGAGTGGTTCCGCGAAGAACAGGAAGGCGACCGTCAGGAACCCCGCCGACCAGGTGACGAGCAGCGCGCCCCGGTTGGCGCTGGCTTGGGCGCGCTCCGGAAGCTCCGCGCCCAGGTTCTGCCCGACCATCGTCGCGACGCCGAGCCCCACGGCGCTGGACGTGAGGTAGTTGAGGCTCTCGAGCCGGTTCACGACCCCGAGCGCCGCGAGCGCCGGCGCGCCGAACGCTCCGGTGATCCGGGCCAGGAACACGTAGACGGCGGAGAAGAGGATTCCGATCAATGCGTGCGGGATTCCGATGCGCATGATCTGCCCGGCGCGCCGCGACGAAAACATCCGCGGGTCCGAGAGGCGGAGCGCCAGCGGGAACCGCCGGCGAAGGTACAACGCCGCGAAGGCGAGCGTGACGACGACTTCGGAGATGATCGTCGCGATCGCGGCGCCTCGAACCTCGAGCCGCGGAAACGGTCCGATTCCGAGGATGAGAAAGGGATCGAGGACGACATTGAGAAGCGTACCCACGAGGACGACCTTCATCGGCGTCCGGCTGTCGCCGCAGGCGCGAAACGTCGCCTCGGCGACCATCGAGAGGTAGAGGGCGGGCGCGAGGAGGGAGATGAGCGACAGATACTCGCCGCCCATCCGCGCGATCGCAGGATCGTCGAAGAGGGCCTCGAAGAGCCGCGGGCTGCCGAACCATCCGCCCACCGCGACGATCACTCCGAGGACGACCGCGAGCAGCACTCCCGTGTGAGCCGCTCGCGCTCCCTCGTCGTCGCGTCTCGCGCCCACCCCTTGCGAGACGAGCGCGGTGACCCCGGCGATGAGGATGTCCCCGACCGCGAACAGGGTCCAGCTCAGGAAGAAGCTCGTGGACACCGCGGCGATCGCTTCGGGACCGAGGCGGCCGACCCACGCGGTGTCCGCCGTGCCGTAAAGGGTGTGGAGGCCGCGCGCCACGAATACGGGCCACGCAAGATGGATGAGGGCAGGTGTAATCGGTCCGTCGGTCAGGCGGACCGGCGTCGCCGGCGCAGGAGCAGCCGTGGGAGTTATCGCAGGAGAAGCAGGCGGCGGGTGGCGGAGTGCTCTCCGGCTTCGAGTCGGTAGTAGTAGACGCCGGGGGCCGCGCCCCGGCCGCTCTGGTCGATGCCGTCCCACCGACGCTCGTGGCGGCCGGCGGGGAGGCGCTCGCCTTCGAGGATCCGCTGCACCATCCGGCCGGTCACATCGTAGATGGCGAGGCGGACCGCACTACCGACTGGCAACGAGAACGAGATCTCCGTCGACAGACGGAACGGGTTCGGCCGGTTCGGCTCGAGAGCGAAGGAGACTCCCGACGCGAGCGGCTCGACGCCGACGGCGTTGTCATCGTCGACCGAAAGGAAGTAGTCGTCGGCGGGACCCGATCCGTCCAGGTTCGAGACCGCGATGACCAGAAATGGCAGGCCGTCCCAATCGATCGGAACCTCGGTCGGCTCGGAGTCGGAGCCCGCGACCGGA
>JALGZO010000739.1 GCA_025774865.1 bacterium
AGGAGATCGAGAGCCAGAAGGGCGAGAACGCGTGGGGCAACCAGATCCGGTCCTATATCCTCCAGCCTTACACGATGGTGAAGGACCACCGCCTGAAGCTGGAGAGCGGCAACGTGCAGGCCGTGATGGACGGTGACCTCGATCAATTCATCGAGGCTGCCTTGCTCCAGGGCGTCGAGGGGAGGGTCGCGCAGTGACCGACGGAGGATCGCCGGCGTTGGATCAGCATGAGACGCACGAGGACGAGAACGACCAGATCCGGTCCCGTCTCGACAAGCGGCGCAAGCTCGAGGAAGCGGGGGTCGCGGTTTATC
Organism: bacterium; assembly: GCA_025774865.1. GTDB lineage: Bacteria > ARS69 > ARS69 > ARS69 > ARS69 > JALGZO01. Next base: position 315 of record JALGZO010000739.1, read on the forward strand.
CGAGCTCGTACCCCGTCACCCACACGGCGGCCGGCGCGATCGGCGCGTTCGAAGAAGAGAGCGAAGGGGTCGAAGTGGCGCTCGCGGGGCGCATCGTCGCCAAGCGCAAGATGGGTCGCGCCACGTTTCTTCACATCCAGGATCGGACGGGGCGCGTCCAGCTCTACTGCAAGAAGGACGTGGTGGGGGAGGAGGCCTACGACCGGCTGGCGCTGCTCGATCTCGGCGACTTCGTCGGCGCGACGGGCGAGATGTTCCGTACCCGCACCGGAGAGACCACGCTCGGGGTCTCGCGGTGGACGCTGCTCGGCAAGGCTGTCCGCCCGTTGCCCGAAAAGTGGCACGGGCTGGCGGACAAGGAGATCCGCTTTCGCCAGCGCTACCTGGATCTCCTCGTCAACGAAGACGCTCGACGCATCTTCGTCGCGCGCACGCGGATCATCGCGGCGATGCGCGACGTGCTGAACGGCAAGGACTTCCTCGAGGTCGAGACGCCCGTGCTCCAACCTCTCTACGGAGGCGCCGCCGCCCGTCCCTTCCGAACCACGCACAATGCGTTGGGGGTCACGCTTTATCTCCGCATCGCGAACGAGCTGTACTTGAAGCGATGTCTCGTGGGCGGCCTGGACCGCGTCTACGAGTTCGCGAAGTGTTTTCGAAACGAGGGGATGGACCGGTCGCACCAGCCCGAGTTCACGATGATGGAGTGCTACCAGGCGTACGCGGACTACCAGGCCGGCATGGACCTCACCGAGGAGCTCGTCGCGGCCGCGGCGGAGGCGGCCAACGGAAGCCTGCGGCTGGCGCACCCCGGCGGGGAGATCGATCTCTCGCCGCCGTGGGATCGCGTCACGTACTTCGGAGCGCTCGAAGCGGAGATCGGGGCCGATCTCTCGGGCGCCGACGAAGCGGAGTTGCGACGACAGTGCGGCGAGCACGGGGTGGAGCTCACCGGGGACCCGTCGGCGGCCAAGATGCTCGACGAGCTCTTCTCCGCGGTCGTCCAGCCGAAGCTCCATCGTCCGACCTTCGTCATGGACCACCCGAAGATCATGTCCCCGCTCTCGAAGGGGAAGCCCGGCATGCCGCACCTCGTGGAGCGCTTCGAGCCCGTCGTGGCGGGGATGGAAATCGGCAACGGATTCTCCGAACTGAATGATCCCTCCGAGCAGCGAGCTCGGTTCGAGGAGCAGCTTCGCCTCGCGGAGCGCGACGAGGACACCATGACGGTCGACGAGCCTTTCCTGCGCGCCCTCGAACACGGGATGCCACCGGCCAGCGGATTGGGGATCGGGATCGATCGTCTCGTGATGCTTCTGACGGGAACGAGGCAAATCCGAGAGGTGGTGCTGTTCCCACCGATGCGTCCGGCGAGCGGCGGCCCGGAACCGGACCACGACCAGGCGGACACGGAGCGGTGAGTTTCGAATGGTTCGTCGCCTCGAGGTATCTCCGGGCGAAGGGTCGGTCGAAGTTCCGTTCCCTGATCACCCTGCTCGCCGTGGGCGGGGTCGCGCTCGGCGTGGCCGCATCGATCATCGTCCTCGGGGTGATGAACGGCTTCTCGAAGGAAGTCCGCAGTCGCATCGTCGGCACGAACGCGCACGTCGTTCTGCTCGATCCCGAAGAGCGCGGCATCGCGGACGTGGAGGATGTCCGCCTCGAGGTGGAGAAAGTGGAGGGTGTCGTCGCGACGGCGCCGTTCATCTTCGGGAAGGTCCTTCTCTCCTCGGATCGGGAGTCCGAAGGGGCCGTGCTTCGTGGCGTCGATCGCGATGCGGAATCTCGCGTCACCGACGTGCCGGGGCGGATCCACCCGACCGATGCAACGTTCGAGTCACGCGAGACGTCGGAAGGCGACGTGGCTCCGGGCATCGTTCTCGGTAAGGATCTTGCGGCGCGTCTGCGCACTCTTGTCGGGGACACCATCGTCGCGACCGTACCGAACGTGCGCAAGCGCGGACTTCCGCGGATGCGGACGTTCGTCGTCACCGGCGTCTTCGAGTCGGGTATCTACGAGTACGACTCTTCCTTGGGGCTCACGTCGCTCGAGGCCAGCCGCAACGCGCTGGGAATCGGCGACACCGTCACCGGAATCCTCGTGCGGGTCGACGACATGGATCGAGCCCCGGAGATCGGGCGGCGCATCATGGAAGAAGTTCACACCCCGCCGCTGTGGGCGAACGACTGGATCCGCCAGAATCGTCAGCTCTTCTTCTGGATGCGGATGGAGAAGATGATCGGCTACCTCATCTTCACGATCATCTTGACCGTGGCGGCGTTTCTGATTTCGTCGACTCTCATCATGATCGTGCTCGAGAAGACGAAGGAGATCGGCATCCTGATGTCGCTGGGGGCCGCCCGGCGCGGAGTGCAGTCGGTCTTTTTGCTCGAGGGAATCGCGATCGGCGGCTTCGGCACGGCCCTGGGGTGTCTCGTGGGCTGGCTCGCCTGTATGGGCCTGGACCGGTACCGTGTGACGCTACCCGGCGACGTCTACTTCATCGAGACACTGCCGGTGAACATCTGGTGGGGCGACTTCGCGATCATTTCGAGTCTCTCGCTGATGATCTGCTTGCTTTCCGCGCTGTATCCTTCGTGGAGGGCTTCTCGACTGGTTCCCGTGGAAGCGATTCGCTATGAGTGATCCCACTTCGACTCCCGCACTCGAGGCTGCATCCCTCGTCCGCCACTTCGCGTCCGGGAAGGCGACGCTGGAAGTGCTCCGTGGAGTGGATCTTTCCGTCCGTCCGGCCGAGATCGCGGCGATCGTCGGTCCGTCGGGATCCGGGAAGAGCACGCTGCTTCACTGCCTCGGCGGCCTCGACCGGCCGACTTCCGGCGTAGCCCGCGTGGGAGGGGTCGATCTCTGGGACCTCGCCGACGCCGACCGCGCCCGGGTCCGGAATCGCCAAGTCGGCTTCGTGTTTCAGTCGCACCATCTTCTTCCCGACTTCGACGCGCGCGAGAACGTGATGCTTCCGATGCTCATCTCCGGAAGGGACAGAGCCGACGCCGCGGCGAGAGCGCTGCAGCTCTTGGACGATGTCGGGCTCGCTCCCCGCGCGACTCACGCGCCGTCGGAGCTTTCGGGCGGCGAGCAACAGCGGGTGGCCGTGGCGCGGGCCCTCGCGAATGGACCGGCCGTCGTGCTCGCGGACGAACCCTCCGGAAATCTCGATGCGCGGGCCAGCGAGGGTCTGCACGAGCTTCTGGACGAGCTCCGCCGCGAGCGGCGGTCCACGTTCCTGCTCGCCACACACGATCCGGAGTTGGCGAGACGGGCGGATCGCGTGCTCGCGATCCGGGACGGCCGGCTCGAGCTCGTGGACCGGGAGGATCCGGCAACCTGGGTCACCCCGTCACACGTGGAGGTCCAGTCGTGACGTGTGAACGGTGCGGCAAGAACGCCGCCGAGGTGACGTACACCGAGTATTCCGACGGGGACGCACAAAAGCGCCAGATCTGCGGGGTCTGCGCGCGGGCGCTCGGGTTCGATCTCGGTCAAGCGCCGCCGGCCCCGCCGCCGTCGCCCCCCCCCGTCGTGAAGCCGCCCGTCGGCGCGCCTCCGACGGTGAAGCTCCTCGGGATCCTCAGCATCGAAACGACGATCGGCGCGGCCGACCTCGGTGCGGAGAAGGAGGACGATCCTCGCCAGTGTCCGGGTTGCGGAATGACCGGAAACGAGCTCCGCCGCGAGCCTCTCTTCGGATGTCCGAGATGCTACGAGACGTTTCACGAGTCGCTCGATCCCCTGTTCCGGCGGCTCCACGGTGCGGTCCGGCACCGCGGCCGCGTTCCCGGCGGCGAGACGACGAGCCCCGTCGATGTCGACGGACTCCGGCGAGATCTGCACAGCGCGATCGCGAACGAGGATTTCGAGGAGGCGGCCCGCCTCCGCGACCGGCTGCGGCAGGCGCACCCACCCGCGACG
>JALGZO010000740.1 GCA_025774865.1 bacterium
AACCTCCAGGGCAACGTGGCGCTGGCGTTCCACGTTTATCGCTGTTGGGTGGCAGAGTACCAGACGCTGCCAGAGCTCGACGCCAACTGCAACTGCATCGCGATCGAGAGAATCGTCCTGCAGCACGAAGGTTGGGAGCGGGATGTCGCGGTAACGGAGCCGCAGGAGACATAGCCGAAGAGGACACACGGTCCTGCCCAAACTCCGATCTCAGGAACCCGTTTCTCACCCTCCTCCAGACCGTTCCGGCGAACGCTGCAGTCGGCGAGCCCGTGGATCCCCAAATCCCATATCACGCAGCTCGCCGCTCGTAGTGGTGATGTTTACCAGCGACCTCCGGTCATCCGGATGACCTCGCCACCTCGTGCCCCTGGGACCGGCCGGGGGGCGAGGACAATGATGCTCGTCATGGAAAAAGCTGATTTTTGTCAGTTCGAGGCGGGAGCAGCCCGCCGGGTCGGCAAGTCGAACGAATGGGAGTAGCCGCTGTGCGTCCGGAAGACTCGAGTCGCGGCGCGACGCGCGATCATCGTGCCGTGCTCCGTGTTTGGTAAGTCCTGCGAGATCGTGTACGCTGGCGCGTAGTCATCGGAAAGTCGAGCCGGAAGTTGTCAGTATCTGCCGAAGGAGAGTCGACGGAGAAGATAGCGAGTCGTCGAAGAAAGCTCCGTAGAAAGGCGGGATCGAATCATGGATCTCTCGACCACGTACCTGGGTTTGAAGCTGCCGAATCCCTTCATGCCGGGGGCTTCGCCCCTGGCGGATGATCTCGGCACGGTGCGCCGCCTCGAGGACGCCGGGGCATCCGCGATCGTTATGCGGTCTCTCTTCGAGGAGCAGATCACCGGCGAGCAGCTCGCGATTCACCACTGCATAGAGGCACCGCGGTTCTACGATGAGGTGCTGTCGCACATTTCCGATTCTGGGGACTTCACTCCCGGCCCGGAGGAGTACCTGGAGCACCTTCGCCGAATCAAGGAAGCTGTGCATCTCCCCGTGATTGCGTCGCTGAACGGAAAGACCCCGGGAGGCTGGCTCGAATATGCGAGCCGGATGGAGGGGGCGGGGGCGGACGCCATTGAGCTGAACGTGTACCACGCACCGACGGAACCCGAAGACACGTGTTCGTCCATGGAGGACCGGATTCTCGAAATGGTCCGGATTGTGGTGAACGAAGTGGACATTCCCATCGCCGTCAAGCTCTCACCTTTGTTCGCGTCGGTGGCGCACTTTGCGCGCCGCCTCGACGGCGTCGGCGCGAAGGGCCTCATCCTCTTCAACCGGTTCTACCAACTCGACATCGATCCCGAGGAGCTCGAGGTCGTTCCGGTCCTGCAACTCTCGGATTCGACCGAGCTGACGCTACGCCTGCGGTGGCTCGCGATTCTATCGGAACGGATCACTGCGAGTCTGGCCGTGACGGGTGGCGTGCACACGCCGATCGACGCGATCAAGGCGATCATGGCGGGAGCGGATGTCGTGCAGATCGTCTCCGCCCTGCTGAGGAACGGCCCCGAGCACTTGAGGGTGGTGCGAGAAGGTGTCGTCCGCTGGATGGCGGAACGGGAGTACGAGTCACTCGGTCAAATGCGGGGAAGCATGGGCCTTCTTCACTGCCCGGATCCGACGGAGTTCGAGCGAGGTAGCTACGTGCGCGTGCTACAGAGTCGGAGAGGATTCGTGTAATCGGATCCGCGCGCGTACATCGGCCGGCCAGCGATGAGGCATCCCTCGAGGCGCCGGGAAAGGAGATCCCTATCCTTTCGCTCGCGAGCAGCAGTCTCTTGGTTAGCATGTGGATCGATTCCAAAACATCAGGTCAATCGCACTTGCCTCGAGCGTTGGTCCCTGTATATACGCTGTATGCGCCAGCCGCGACCCGTCGCAGGGGTTGGGGGGGGCGGTGAAACCTCGGTCTCGCCCTCGCGGTGACGTGTCCTCTCGAGCCCTGGGCTAGTGTCATGAGCTCAAAGCGGGGCAGTCTTGCCGGTGAAAAGGGCGCTTCCGGGAAGCGCCTCCCGGTGGTCGACGAGTTCGGATTCTTCGAGATCCGGCTCGACTCGATTGGCGGGCTCGGAGCCCATCTCGCCGGCCAGATTCTGGGCGAGGCGGCGGTCCTCAAGATGGGACTGAACGCCTTGCACTTCTCCTCCTATGGTTCGGAGAAGAAAGGCTCACCCATCCGATCGTTCCTCCGGCTGGCGGCTTCGGACCAGGAGATCCGTAGCTGCAGCCCCGTGGAACGTCCCCACCTGGTCGCCGTGTTCCACGATGCCCTTCTGAAGACGTCGGGCGGCCTGCAAGGACTACGCAAGGGCGGGACGCTGATCATCAGCACCCGCAAGAGCTTCGAGGAGCTCAGGGCCTTCGGCCTCCCCGACGGCTGCCGCATCTACCTCACGGACGCGTTGAGCATCGCGATCGAGGAGAAGAGCCGCGTCAACACGGCGCTCATGGGAGCCGTCACGAGCGCGAGCGGCTTCCTGGACCCGGACGCCGTGCTGGAATCGCTCACGGAGACGTTTGCCAAGAAGCATCCGGCGGCGGTCGAGCCGAACAAACGCACGTTCCAGCGCGGTCTCACCGAGCTCGAGCTCGTTGCCGACGCCGATCCCGGTACCGACGGCGACGGTGGTGACGACGAGATCCCGCTCCGCCCGGGTCCGGTGTACGGCTATCTGACCGCTCCCATCGGCGGGTGCATCATCGACGCGGGGAACACCTTCACGAAGGATCTCAGTTCTTCGCGGTCGGGCTTCGTGCCCGTGCTCGCCGCCGAGGAGTGCGTGCACTGCGGGATGTGCGACATCGTCTGCCCGGACCAGTGCTTCGTGTGGCGGCGGGAAATGGCCGACGACGGTTTGATGACGGTGCATCTCGAAGGGATCGACTACCACTACTGCAAGGGCTGCATGCGCTGTGTCGACTCGTGTCCGTCCGGCGCGCTGACGAAGCAGCCCGAGGAAGAAGACTTCGCCGAGGAGCACCGCGTGGCGATGTTTCCCACGACCGAGCGATAAAGGAAGGCCTGGACGCCCAGGAGAGGACACACGGGGGGACACACTGATATGGCAGGAACCCAGACGACGGGTGTCAGCGAGACGACGACGACGACGAATCCCGCCGATCAGGTGACGGCCTTCAAGAGCGGCAACGAGATGGCCGCCCTGGCCGGCTCGCACATCAATTTCCACGTCATGGGCTTCTACCCCATCACGCCTTCCACCGAGGTCGCGGAGAACCTCGACGAGATGAAGGCCGACGGCGAGCACGAGATCCGGATGGTCGCCGGCGACGGGGAGCACGGGGCGGCCGGCATCTGCTACGGGGCGTCCGTCGGCGGCGGTCGCGTCCTGAACGTGACCGCGTCGCAGGGGATCCTCTACTCCCTCGAGCAGCTTCCCGTGCAGTCCGGCACGCGGTTCCCCATGGTCCTGAACATCGCGAACCGCTCGGTGAGCGGCCCGTTGGATATCCGGGGTGACCACTCTGATCTCTACTTCCTGCTGAACACCGGCTGGATCGTGCTACTCGCGCGGAACTCGCAGGCCGTATACGACATGAACTTCATCGCCGTGCGCATCGGCGAGCACCCAAACGTACGCCTTCCCGTCGTCGTGTCGTACGACGGCTTTTTCACGAGCCACCAGAAGAGGCGTGTGAAGGTCTTCGAAAAGAACGACCCGGTGATCGAGCGGTTTCTCGGGAAGCCGAACCATCCCTACCACGCTCTGGATCCGAGCCGCCCGATCACCTTCGGGCCGTACATGAACGATCCGGACCTGATCAACAACAAGTACCAGACACACCTGGCTTTCGAAGAGGCGCTGAAGGAGCTGCCCTCGCTCTTCGAGGAGTTCGAGGAGTTGAGCGGGCGCCGGTACGGCCTGCTCGAGTCCTACGAGATGGACGACGCGGAGGTCGCGATCCTCGTGCTCAACTCGGCGGCGGAGACGGTGAAAGACGTCGTCGACAAGCTGAGGAGAGAGGGACACAAGGTCGGGGTGGTGAGCCCGACCGTAATCCGTCCGTTCCCCATTGCCGAAGTGCAGGGGTCGCTGAGGGACGTGAAGGTCGTCGTGATCGGGGATCGCGCCGATTCCTATGGCTCAGGCGGTGGCAACATGAGCCACGAGGTGAAGGCCGCTCTGAAGGACGATCCCGAGAACAGCTCCCTTTGCATCAGCCGGGTCTACGGTCTTGGCGGGCTGGACTTCTACCGGGAGGACGCCGAGGAGT
>JALGZO010000741.1 GCA_025774865.1 bacterium
GATCCTGGCGGTGCGCATCGTGGACCACATCGATGCCGCCATCGAACACATCCGAAGCTACGGCTCCGACCACACCGAGGTGATCATCACGCAGGATTACGCGAAATCCGAGGAGTTCCTCCGCCGCGTGAACTCCTCCACGGTGGGCGTGAACTGCTCGACGGCCTTCGCGGACGGCTACCGGCTGGGGCTCGGAGCCGAGATCGGCATTTCAACGTCGAAGCTCCACGCGTACGGCCCCATGGGACTCGAAGGGCTCACGACGCTCAAGTTCGTGCTCCGGGGCGACGGCCAGCTGCGCGAATGACCCGAACCTCCCGGGTAGGAATCTACGGCGGCACCTTCAACCCGATCCACATCGGGCACCTGCGCGCTGCGGAGGAGGTCGCCGAGGCGCTCGATCTCGAACGCGTGATCTTCGTGCCGAGCGCTCGGCCGCCCCACAAGCGGCCGAGCGAAGAAGATCCGATCGCGCCCGCAGCGGAGCGGCTGGCCTGGGTGCGGACGGCCGTCGCGGACAATCCGCGCTTCGAAGTCGACCCGCTCGAGGTGGAGCGCGGCGGCTCGTCCTTCGCGGTGGAGACGCTCCGCGTCATCGGTCGCAAGACCGCGCCGGAGCTGCCGGTCTTCATCATCGGACACGACGCCTTCGTCGATCTCGGCACCTGGCGCGAGCCCGAGAAGCTGCTCGCACTCGCGAACTTCGCCGTGACCACACGTCCGCCGGCAGCGAAGGGATCGCTGGCGGAGTGGCTTCCCAGCGTCTACGAGGACTCGGTGGCAATCGCCCCCGACGGCCTCTCGGGCCGGCACCGCGAAGCCGGCACCTGGATCCGGCTCCTCGAGATCTCGCTGCTCGATGTCTCGTCCTCGGACATCCGGGCACGCCTGCGCCAGGGGCGCTCGGTGCGCTATTTGATTCCAGACACCGTGGGCGAAGCGGTCGCGCGAAGCGCGGCCTTCGCTCCGGCGGCGAAGCACGGGCAACGGACATGAGCGAGAACGAACATCTGACGAAGGTGGCCGCCGCCGCCGAAGCGGCTCTCGATCGCAAGGCCGAGGACGTCGTCGCGTTCGACGTGAGCAAGCTCACCTCCTTCGCGGATGCCTTCCTCATCGCGACGGGCACCTCGGATCGCCACGCCCGGTCCATCGCGGACGCGATCACCGAAGCCATGGCCAAGCGCGGCGAGAAGCCGCTGGGAATGGAAGGGCACGACGAGGGACTCTGGGTGCTGATCGATCTCGACGATGTGATCGTCCACGTCTTCCAGTCCGAAGTGCGCCGGGAGTACGACCTCGAGCGCCTGTGGAGCGACGCTCCCGCACTCGACGTGGCGGGCGGAGCGGCCCGGACGGCGGCGCAATGACGGGGCCGGTTCTGCTGATCGTCCTCGACGGCTTCGGCATCGGCGGCGGTGGGTCCGCGGACGCCACGGCAATGGCCCATACGCCCTTCTTCGATGGCACCCGGCAGCGCTACCCCATGGCCCGGATCGAGACCTCCGGCGAGGCGGTCGGCCTCCCCCCCGGCCAGATGGGAAATTCCGAGGTCGGGCACATGACCATGGGCGCGGGTCGCGTGATCCACCAGGACATGACGCGCATCAACCTCGCGCTCGAGCGCGGCGAATTCGAGACCAACGCCGTCATCCAGGAGACGCTCGCGGCGGTCGAGAAGAGCGGCGGCACGTTGCACCTGATGGGGCTCGTCTCCGACGGCGGCGTGCACAGCCACGTGAACCACCTGATCGCACTCCTCGACTGCTGCGGGCGCCGGGGAATCCGGCCGGCGGTGCACGCCTTCCTCGACGGTCGCGACACACCACCGCGATCGGGGGCCGGCACCATTCGCGACCTCCTCCCCCACGTCGAGCGCTGCGACGGACACGTGGCGACGGTGATCGGTCGCTACTACGCCATGGACCGCGACAACCGCTGGGACCGCATCGCGTCCGCCTATCGCGCCATCGTCGGGCGCGAAGGAATCGCGGCTCCCGACGCGGTGACCGCCGTGGAAGAGAGCTACGCCCGTGACGAGAGCGACGAGTTCGTCCAGCCCACGGTCGTCGACGGAGGCGCACCCCTGCGCGACGGCGACGCGGTCATCTTCTTCAACTTCCGCGCCGACCGGGCGCGAGAGCTCACGAACGCCATTACGTCCCTGAAGCCCGAAGCCTTCGAAGGGAAGCTCGAGCGCGAGCAGGTCGTCCGGCTCGCGGCCTACACGTGCTTCACCGAGTACGACGCCGACTTCGGCCTTCCGGTCGCCTTCCCGTCCCTGCCGGTGCGCGAGATCCTGGGTGATGTCATCGCCGAGGCCGGTCTCCGGCAGCTGCGCATCGCCGAGACCGAGAAGTACGCTCACGTGACGTTCTTCTTCAACAGCGGACGGGAGGAGCCGTTCCCCGCCGAAGACCGTGCCATGATCCCTTCCCCGCGCGACGTGCCGACCTACGACCACAAGCCGGAGATGAGCGCCCATCAGGTCACCGAGGAGCTTCTGGAGCGCCTCGGCGAAGGGAGCTACTCCTTCGTGCTTCTCAACTTCGCGAATCCCGACATGGTGGGCCACACGGGGGTGTTCGACGCCGCGGTGAAGGCCGTCGAGACCATCGACGGCTGCCTGCAAACCATCGCCGAGGCGGTCCTCGAACGCGACGGCACGCTGCTCATCACATCCGACCACGGCAACTGCGAGCTCATGCTCGATCCCGGAACCGGCGAGCCCCACACCGCCCACACCACGAATCCCGTGCCGATCTTCTGGCTGGCGAAGGACTCCACCGGGCGGCGGTTGCGGGACGGCGGCCTCTCCGATCTCGCTCCGACGGTGCTCGAGCTGTTGGGTCTCCCGATTCCCGAGGCGATGACCGGCCGCTCGCTGATCGTCCGCCTCTGATCGACGCCGCTCACTCGGTCCCGGGTAGAGCCACATGCGCGAGCTTCTGCGCGGCCTGTTCGATCTGGCGCTGCCGCCGATCTGCGGCCGCTGTGGGAGCGCCACCCTGTGCGGGGAGGCGCTGTGCCGGCGCTGTGACCGCGCGCTTCCCCGCGGCGACGGCGATGCGCCGCATCCGCCCGGTCTCACCGCCTGCGTCGCCGCCGTTGCCTACGAGGGCGAGGCTCTGCGCTGGATTCGCCGATTCAAGTACCCGCAGCCGGGGATCTCCGGGCTCGACCCCGCCGCGACGAGCGCCGTTCGATCCTTCATCCGCGAGGCCGCCGCGCGCGCCCCGGGACCGCGGCCCCAGCTGCTCGTTCCGGTGCCCCTGCACCCGCGGCGCCTGCGATCGCGCGGCTTCAATCCGGCGACCCTGCTGGCCCGCGTCGTCGCGCGAGACATCGGGGTCCCGGTGGACCCCGCGGCGCTCATTCGAACGCGAGACACCGAGAGCCAGACGGGCCTCGACCGCGCAGCGCGGCGGCGGAACGTGCGCGGGGCGTTCCGAGCGCGCCGGCGGCTCTCGGCGCCGACGCACGTGTGGCTCGTCGACGACGTAGTCACCACCGGCAGCACGGTCGCAGAAGCCGCCCGCGTGCTCCGACACGCGGGCGCACGGGCCGTCACTGCAGTCTGCGCGGCGCAAACGCCGACCCCCCGTTGAACGGGCCAACACCAGCGACTACCGCGCCGAGGCGGATTCCGTCTTCACCGTCTCGTAGATGACCGCGCGCAGGCGTTCCGGATCTACCGGCTTCTTGAAGATCACGCCTTCGAGGCCCGTGAGCCGGCTGCGCTTGATGATGTGGTCCTTGTCGTAGTGGAAGGCCGTCATCATCAGCACGGGCACCTTGGGAAAGCGCTCTCGGATCGCGTGATAGAGCTCGTATCCGTCCATCTTCGGCATGACGACGTCGGTCAGGACGACATCGAACTCGCGGGACTCGACCATGCTCAGACCCTCGGCGCCGTCGCTCGCGGTTTGGACCTCGCAGCCCGCCGCGGTGAGGATCTCGTCGAGGGTGCTGCAGATTCCGAGGTCGTCGTCGACGATGAGGATGCGCACGCCTTCGAGTCGGTCGTCGACGACCGCCGTCTTCTGGCGCTGGGTTCGCAGGTCGATCATCCGTGCCGGGCCGACGTAATCGATCGTCTCGTAGTGTTCGGTCTCGACCATCTCGCCGAGCCGCCCGATGATGAAGGAGATCCGCGCAACCTCCCGGCGCATGGCGTCGAGTCGCTCGAATTCCACCGAGGTGTCGGCGTCGCAAGCAAGGGCGGAGACCTC
>JALGZO010000742.1 GCA_025774865.1 bacterium
CAAGGCCGTTCTCGACCTCTATACGAAGACGAAGTCGAGCTACCGGAGACCAAGCCCCACGAAGGTCGCGGAGAAGCCGGACTTCTCCTACACCGTGATCCGCGACGGAAACATTTCCAAACAGAAGCTACCTGACGAAGGTCAGAAGTAGCCGAGCGCCATCGGTCAAAGAAAAGCAAGTGAAGCGAGGAATTGAATGACTCTTAAGACTAGGATGCTGGCGACGTTGAGATTGAGCTGGCTGGTGGCGTCGGCGGTCACGGTGTTTTGGTGCTCGTCGGCCGTGGGGCAAGAACGACAGAAGATCAGGGTCGCGGTCGGCGAATCCGTGACCCACCAGACGGTTTCGACCGTGAAAACGGTGTCGATCGCGAACTCGGATGTGGCGGACGTCATCGTGGCCGGACCGCAAGAGCTCCTCATCAACGGGAAGGGGATCGGCATCACGACGTTGGTGATGTGGAGCGAGTCCGGTCGATCAACGATGTTCGACGTCGTGGTTAGGGGGCAGTTCAGCGATCAGAAGATCGAGATCCAGGTGCAGCTCGCCGAGCTGAACCACACGGTGGCGAAGGAATACGGCCTGGACATGCTCTTCAACAGCACCGGGGACCACGAAGTCACCGCCGGGACCTTCCCCGGCGACGTGGCCGGACCGAAGGATCCCATGGCGTTCTTCGACGGCGTGGTCGCCGAGGGAGTGGACGTGGCGCTCCGGTACGCGCACGGGGACCAGGAGATCACGGCGATCATGAGAGCGCTCGCCTCGACCGGGGCTCTGCGAGTCCTCGCCGAGCCGACCGTCGTTGCGGCGAGCGGGGAGACGGCGAGCTTCCTGTCCGGAGGAGAGATCCCGGTTCCGATCGCGAGCGCGGGGACGTCCGGAGGCACCACCGTGACGATCGAGTGGAAGGAGTTCGGGATCAAGGTCAATTTCGTGCCCACGATCGTCGACGAAGGTGTGATCAACCTCAAGATCGCGCCTGAAGCGAGCAGTCTCGACTTCAGCAACGGCGTTCAGGTCAGCGGATTCTTCATCCCCGCGATTCGGACGAGAAAGGCCGAGACGACGGTGGAGCTCCGGCACGAGGAGAAGCTCGTCATCGGAGGCCTGATCATGGAGGAGGAGGTCGACTTCGAGTCGAAGATCCCGATTCTGGGAGACATTCCGCTTCTCGGGTATCTCTTCCGTGGGATTCAGAAATCGACGACCGTCACCGAGCTGCTGATCGTCGTGTCCCCGAAGATCGTCCGCGCCCTGGCTCCGGGAACTCGCGTGCCGCTTCCCACGGATCGGGCGACCCCGTTCGAGGGTGACCCGGCCGAGTGGGGCAACTCAGCGGGCTCGAACCAATGACGCGGCGGCGACGACCCGACGTCACCGCCGTCAGGGGCGGGAACGAGCGCGGAGCGGCCCTGATCATGGTCGCGCTGTCCCTGCTCGTGGTGACGGCGCTCGTCGCCATCGTCATCGACGGTGCCGTCATGATGACGACGAAGACCCAGCTCCAGAGGGCGGCCGACGCCGCCGCCCTCGCCGGTGCGTCCGGCCTGATCGACGGGGATTACGATCTCGCGGTCGACCGGGCGATCACCATGGCCTCGCTCAATGAGGCGATGGAGGACACAGGGCCGACCGCGGTGAACATCACGGACGCGGACGTGACCTTCCCGGAGCCCGACATGATCCGCGTCGTCACGCACCGCACGGAGGCCACGGGTGATGCGCTTCGCATGTTCTTCCGCCGGGTGGTCGACCCGGCCAGCAACAACACGGCGGACGTCACGGCCGTCGCCGCCGCCCGAGCCTACGACGTCTGCGCGGCGGAGTGTCTGAAGCCCTGGTCGTTTCCGGATCGATGGGACGACGTCAACGCCAACGGCGAATACGATGCGGGCGAGCCTTACGATCCCGACCGCACGGGCTACCTCGCTGACACGGACGCAGGCCAAGTGATCACCCTCAAGGTGGGAAACCCGCAGCAAGCCATTGAGCCCGGTATCTTCTTCCCCGTCGATTTTCCGCCGCTCGGAGGCGACGAGTCTCCTCTGACGGGCGGCAACTGGTACCGGGAGTGGATCGCGAATTGCGCACCCTACACCGTGGGAATCGGCGACGAGTTGCAGCTCGAGCCGGGCAACATGGTGGGCCCCACCCGACAGGGCATGGAGGAGCTGATCGCGCTCGATCCCGGGGCGTACTGGGACTCTGGAAGTGGAGCCATCCTGGGATCCGCCTACCCCGTCAGCCCCCGGGTCGTTCTCATCGCCGCGTTCGACCCGACGCTGCCGCCGACCTCCGGCCGCAACTCGGTCACGGTCTCGAAGGTCACCGCCATGTTCATCGAGGACACCCAGCCCGGAGGCGAAGTGCTCGGCCGGTTCATCGAGACCACCACGCAGGGAGAGGCCTGCGCCGCCGGGGAGACCGGTGGGGGCGCGGGCTTCGTGCAGGCAGTCGTTCTCGTTCAGTAGGGAGGAACTCATGACGCGGGATGGCACCCAAGAGGGCGTTGGCATCGTGCTCGTCGGACTGGACGAAGCGACTCAGTCCGCGATCGAGCAGCACCTGTCGTCATCGATCTTCGAAGTGATCGGCGACTCGCCGGACCCGGAGTCCGGCCGGCTCATCGTTTCGAATCTGCGCCCGGACATCGTCTTCATGGCCGTGCGTTCGGACGGGAGCGCAGCGACGTTCGACGTCGTGCGGAGGATTCGCGAGGAGCTCCCGAGCACCGGCGTTGCTGTCCTGTCGTATGAGACCTCCCCCCAGCTCATCCTGAGCAGCATGCGCGCTGGGGCCCAGGAGTTCCTGACTCTACCGTTGGACACCAGTGAACTCGACGGTGCCCTCGGGCGCCTTCAGAAGGTTCTCGGGCGCACGAAGGCCGCGGGTTCTTCGGGCGGGAGAATCTACGCGAGCTACGCCTCGAAAGGCGGAGTGGGAGCGAGCTCCCTGGCCACGAACCTGGCATTGGCCCTGAAGGGTCACACGGGGGGCGGGGTGGTGCTCGTGGACTTCAACCTCCAGGTGGGCGACCTGGCGCTGATGCTGGACATGAACCCGAAGCACTCGTTCGCTTCTGCGATCGGGGACGACGACATCGACGAGGTGAAGCTGCGTTCGATGCTGGCAATTCACGCGTCGGGGCTCTGTCTCCTGACGGTCGCCGATCGTCCCGAGGAATCAGGGCTCGTCCGACAAAGTCACGTGGCACCGCTCTTCGAACTGTTGCGCGGAATGTTCGAGCACATCGTGGTCGATCTCGGTCGCCACATCGACGATCGAACGATCGAGCTTCTGGATCTCTCGGACGTGATCCTGCTCGTCTCGGCACTCGACGTGCCGACGATTCGCAACACGAAAAGCTATCTGGACCTCTTCGGCCGACTGGAGATCGCTCCCCACAACATCCGCCTCGTCGTGAACCGCCTCGAGGACGGCAAGAGAATCTCGAACCGGGACCTGGTCCGAGCGGTCGGACGCGAGATATATCACGGTCTTCCCAACGACTACGCCTCGACGAGCGCGTCCATCGACTCGGGGAATCCGGTGGTTCTCAACTCCCCACGCTCGAAGCTCGCCGCAAGCTACCAGGAGCTGGCTCGGGCGCTGACCGCGCCGAGTCAGACGGGCGCGCCGTCGCGCTCCGCCACCCCGAGCTCTACGGCACGATGAGTCCAACCCAACGGAGCGTGTGATGAACCTTCGCGAGAGATTCCGATCCAACTCCGCCACGAAGGCCGCCGAGTCTCAAAAGGAGACGTCGGCCGGCCCGGGAACGTCTGCCCCATCGGCCCCGACAGCCCTTCGCGACCCGCACAACTCTCTCAAGGCCCGCGTCCACCGGCGGATGATCGAGCGTTTGAATCTGGCCTCGCTCGACAACATCGACTCGGCCGCCCTGCTCGATCAGATTCGACGCATCATCGTCGAGCTGCTCGCGGAGGAGCACATCCCGCTCACCGAGGCCCAGCGCGACGCGCTCGAACAGGAGATCCTCAACGAGACGTTCGGGCTCGGTCCGATCGAGCCGCTGCTGCACGATCCGGACGTCTCGGACATCCTCGTGAACACCCACTCTCAGGTATTCATCGAGCGCTTCGGACTCCTCGAGTCGACCGACGTGCGGTTCGACGACGACGACCACCTGATGAAGTTCATCGACCGGATCGTCTCGCGAGTCGGTCGTCGCGTGGACGAGTCGTCTCCGATGGTGGACGCGCGACT
>JALGZO010000743.1 GCA_025774865.1 bacterium
CGTCCCCGGTGCTCCAAGAGGTCCGAGGCCATCATCGTGACGAAGGGCAGGTGAGCACCGTGCTGCCGAGCGGTGTCGAGCGTGCCCCTCAGGTGCCCGAACTCGCTCGGTAGCTCGATCCCCCGGTCCAGGAAGAGGTGCGCGGCCAAGGCCCACGCGGCTTGCGGCACCGCTCCGGACGGCATCGGAGTGCGGTGGTCGGCCAGGCTTCCTGTCACCGAAAACGAGCTCTCGGCTACATGCAGGCGGCAGATTTGTCCGTTCTCCACTCGCCGTTTCCGGGCGAAGGCGCGTGTGTGAGCGACGGCGGCGGGGTGCGTCATGAGGAAGTCGTCTTCGAAGCTGACGATGACCTCCGCTTCGGCGAACTCGTAGTGGGCCCGTAGCGGCTCGCCATGAACGAGGCGCGATCCCTCCCGGACCTCGTCGAAGGAGAACGGCTCCCACTCGTACCACTCGAGGGCCGGTAGCTCCTGCTGGAGCCTCTCGCGCTGCCGCCGAAGAGTGGGGGAGGACGACGCTTCCGCGAGGATCCGCAGACCCCGCCCCTCCCGCCTGCGCAGCTTGTCGAAGACCGGTGTCATCTCCAGGAGGAACGCGTCCCACGAGGCGGCGGTCTCGGACCGATCGTGGATCCGCGCGACCCCGCGGCTCCGGTCCGGGTCGTAGAGTTCGAGAATGCTCGCCTGGGACCAGGTATCGGCGGCGCCGTTCGACGCGGGATGCTCGGGATTCCCTTCGACCTTGATGGGCCGACCGTCGCAGCTCCTCACGAGCATGGGTTTCGCGACTCCCGAAACCTCCCACGACGTCGCGAAGTGGACGAATGCGCCTGGTCGTTGTTCGGGCGAGCGGTAAGCGTACGGCAGGATCTTCGCCGCTGGCCACCGCGGCCAGGTCGGGTTGTTGCATCCGGTGGCACCCGTGAGCGCGAGCGACGCACCCATGATCTTCAGGAAGTGCCGGCGCGTGTCGGGCTCCACGACCTTGGGGAGCAGGTGTCCGAACTCGTTCTCCAGATACCGTCGAAACTCCGGAGTGTTCTCGAGCTCCTCGAGGCTTCGCCAGTACGTGCGTCCGGACGCTCTTTCGTCTACCGATGGCATGTCGAACAGTCCGTTCGAGGGTTCAAATCGTATGCCTCTCGGAGGCGCGCTCCATATACCTCGGGATCCTCCGGAGCTTTCCAGGCCATGTTCGTGATCTGGTCGAGAGGCCGCAGGCGTTTCTCGGGATGACGGTGGCAGCCGAGGCACCCCGCCATGCTGAGCCCCTTCGCTTGGTAGACGGTTTCCATCTTGTCCACGCGGCCGTGGCATTCCACGCAGCCGACGCCGCGGTTGACGTGAGCGCTGTGGTCGAAGTAGACGAAGTCCGGCAGGTCGTGCACGCGCACCCACTCGATCGGTAGGCCGGTCGCGTAGCTTTCACGCACCGGCAGGAGTTTCTCGCTCTCCGGAAAGATGTTCGAGTGGCAGTTCATGCAGGTCTGGGTCGGCGGGATCGAGGCGAACGGCGAGTCCTCGACCACGTTGTGACAGTAGCGACAGTCGATGCCGAGCTTGCCGGCGTGCAGGGCGTGGCTGTACGGCACCGGCTGGTTCGGCTCGTACCCGATGTCCATCGCTCGCGGATGAATGCCCCAATAGAGGAGAGCGACGACGTACAGAGTACCGACCCCCGCGCCGACACCACCGATCTTGACGACGGGGTCGAGCCAGGCGGGAAACGGCGGCTTGCGGTTGGCCTTCGGGCTTTCGTCTGCCACGAGTCCCCAGTCCTCGCGGGGCCGTTGCGGACCCCGACGCGCAGCCGGCCCAGGTCACGGGCGCCGATCGAGCCCCTTCCGACCGGCGCAGAGCCCCGGGAATGTAGCCGCTTGTGACGGGAGTAGCAAGGCCGTTTCGCCGCCCGCTGGCCGTCTCGACGGTCGCTGCGCGGCGCTGGACCCGTCAGGCACCGTCGCGCCGGCGCACGGAGGCGATACCCACGGCGGCCAGGAAGCTGACGACGGCGAACGCGATGGTCACCGCGGTCGCGAGGGTCGGCGACGGCAGGTCGGCCCCGGCCCCTCCCAACCCGTGGCGCATCATGGCGAGACCGTACGAGGCCGGGTTCACGGCGACGAGGAGTCGGAGCGCGTCGGGTGTTCCCGAGGCGGGGAAGAGCGCGCCCGACAGTAGCCACATGGGCATCAGGATGAAGTTCATCACGGAGTGGAACGCCTGGACGGAGTCGAGCCGCCAGGCGAAGGCGAATCCGAGGGCGGCGACGGCGATCGAGAGCAGGAGGATCGCGGCCACGGCGAGAATCGGGGACGTCAGGGGCAGATCGAGCCCGCCGAGCCGGGCGACCGCCAGCAGGAACAGCCCCTGCACCGCCGCGATGGTCGCCGCTCCGAGCACCTTGCCCAGTACGATCCCGCTTCGCCGCACGGGAGCGACCAGGACCCCCTGGAGGAATCCCTCGCGGCGATCCTCGATGACGGAAATGTTCGCGAAGATCGAAGTGAAGAAGATGATGAGGGCCAGGGTCCCCGGGAAGAAGTAGACGTACGACACGGCGTCGGCGGCCTCCGCCCCCGGGGGTCGGAACGAGGGCGCGTACCCGCTCGAGAACAGGAGCCAGAAGAGCAAGGGCGTCGCGAGCGAGCCGGTGACCCGGCTCCGCTGGCGGAAGAAGCGCACCATCTCCCGCCGCCACAGGCTGACGGCGGGCAGAAAGAGCCCCGGTCGGACGCGGCTCGCGGTCGGCGCCGGGGAGCTCACGGGGTCTCCTCATCGGCGCGATACGTTCGTCCGGTCCGGTGGAAGAAGACGTCCTCGAGCGTCGGCGAGGCGACCGTCGACGACGTCACGCGGCCCGGAAATGCGGCGAGCAGGTCCGGCAGGAACGTGGCTCCGTTCTCCCGCTCCAGGCGCACGGCGCCGTCCTCTCCGACCGCGTCCCCGTCGAACCGGTCGCGGATCTCGGCCGCGAGCCCCGCCGCATCGGTCGCCGTCAACGTGATCACGTCTCCGCCGATCTCCCTCGTCAGCTCGTCGGGTCGCCCCGCAGCGACAGCCTGCCCCTGATCCAGGATCGCGACCCGATCACACCCCACCGCCTCTTCCATGAGGTGCGTGGTGATCAAACACGTCGTGCCCGTCTCCCGCCGGCTGCGATCGAGCATTGTCCACAGATCGCGCCGCGCGGACGGATCGAGTCCGGTCGAAGGCTCGTCGAGAAGAACCAGCGGCGGAGCATGCAGAAGAGCCTTCGCGAGATCGACCCGGCGCGCGAGGCCACCCGACAGCTTCTCCGCCACCTCGGACGCGCGATCGCCGAGCCGAAACATGTCGAGGAGCTCGTCGATACGCTGTCGAAGCGCCGCGCCGCGCCACCCGTGGAGATGCCCCTGATGCAGGAGGTTCTCGCGCACCGAGAGATTTCCATCGAGGCTGGGAGACTGGAACGCGACACCGATGGAGCGGCGCACGAACCACGGCGGCCCCGACACGTCGTGGCCCAGGATTTCGGCCGTGCCACGGGTCGGCTTCATGAGCGTCGCGAGGATCTTGAAGAGCGTGCTCTTGCCGCTTCCGTTCGGCCCGAGGAGCCCGAAGATCTCGCCGGCCTCGACCGTCAGGTCGACGCCGCGAAGCGCCTCGCGTTCGCCGTAGGTGTGCCCGAGCGCTCTCGTGACGACGACGTCGCCGGCCGCTGTGTCAATCAACGCTCGTCGCTCCGACTGCGGTCACGGGGTCGGTCCGTGGAGCGAGCAAGAGTCGCCGACACCACACGAGCGCGAGCACCGCGTTCGCGAGGAGGAGGGCACCGCACGCCTGGTGGGCCGTGGTGATCGCCACTTCCAATGTGGGTGGGGTCGCCAGGTCTCCGCGACGACCGACCATGACGAACGCGAGAAAGCCGAGCGCTACCTGCGTCCCGGTATGGACGATCAGCGCCGATCCCGTCCTCCGCAAGACCGGGATCCCGTCGTACTTGCCGAGCAGCCTCGCCGCGACGATCACGCCGAAGATGACGACGACCACGGCGAAGCTCAGATGTTCCATGATGCCCTCGCCCGTGTGACGAGCTCGCAATCCGAGCGCGAGCTGAAGGAGAACGCTCACGACGAGAAGCGTGGAGAGTGCGTGGTCGGTGGCAGCGCTCGGGGTGGACTGGGCCGGGACCTCCCGCCACGCCCGCGAGGTGATTGCGGCGATCGCGACG
>JALGZO010000744.1 GCA_025774865.1 bacterium
TCGCAAACTCGCTGCTGGAGACCGGCGTCGAGATCACCCACCGACTCGAGGGCGAGAAGGCGCTGGAGATCCCGCCGCCTTCGGAAGCCGTGAAGGGCTGGCCTCTCGTGGGCGAGAGTGTCTACGAGAACTGGAGCCTGGCCTCGCGCGATCCGGAGACTGCTTTGCGAAAGTACCAGGGCCAGCTCAAGGACCTCGCGGCGGCGGTTCTCCGGATGATCTCCGGCGCCGGGGCAGCCGTCGTGCAGTCGCTGTTCGCGATCATCATCGCCGGGATCTTCCTGGCCACCGCCGACGGAGGGAAGCGCACGGCGCTCGCGATCGGCACGCGCCTCGGGGGAGACACCGGCCGCAGGTCGGTGCTGGATGCCGGCGCCACGATCGGCAGCGTGGCGAAGGGCGTGCTCGGCGTGGCCTTGGTGCAGGGGCTCATGGCGGGAATCGCCTTGTTCCTCGTGGGCGTCCCCGCCGCGGGGCTCTGGACCGTCGGCGTGATGGTTCTCGCGGTGATTCAACTCCCGCCCATTCTTCTGCTCGGTCCGATCTGCGTCTGGGTTTTCCCGAATACCGACAGCAAGACGGTCGCGGTGATCTTCACGATCTGGAGCCTCGTCGTGAGCGCCGCCGACGGATTCCTGAAGCCGATCTTTCTCGGCCGCGGCGTCGAGATCCCCATGCCCGTCATCCTGATCGGCGCGATCGGCGGCATGATCTCGATGGGAATCATCGGGCTGTTCCTGGGAGCCGTCGTCCTTTCGATCGGCTACAGCCTCTTCCGGGTCTGGCTGGGGTTCGGGTCGGTGGCCGAGTCGTCCGAATCCGAAGCAAGCGCCTAGGCAATGGCCGAGTCGTCCGAGGAAGCGAAGGCCGACCCGACCGAGAAGCCGGAGGGCGGCCCGGACCCGGGCGAGGCCGGCGGGCCAGCGGCCGGGCGGGATCCCGTCGTGCGGGCCACGCGGATCGTTCTCGGGATCTGCGCGATCGTCTTCGTCTGGTACATCTTGGCCGACCGATACACACCGATGACCTCGCAGGCGCGCGTCCGTACCCTCTTCGTGCCGGTCGCGCCGCGGGTCTCCGGTTACGTCACGTCGGTGGAAGTGCGTTTGCACAGCATGGTCTCGGCCGGCGATGCGCTGTTCCAGCTCGACCCTCGGCCGTTCGAGCTCGCCATACGCTCGGCGGAGGCGGCGCTCGAGCAGGCGACCCAGAAGGTCGGGGCACAGGGAGCCACGGTGGAGTCCGCGGTCGCGCGTCTGGGAGTTGCTCGCGCACAGCTCGATCGCGCTCAGCGCAACTACGATCGTACGCAACGGGTGCTCACCGAGAATCCGGGCGCGCTGTCGCAGGCGGATCGCGACCGAACTGAAACCGCGCTCGCTCAGGCGGTCGAGCGGGTGGCCTCGGCGGAAGCCGATTTGGAGAAGGCGACGGAGCAGTTGGGAACCGAGGGTCCCGACAACCCGCAGGTCCGGAGCGCGGTGGCGGCCCTCGAGCAGGCCCAGCTCGATCTGGAGTTCTCCACCGTGCGGGCGTCCGCGCACGGATTCATCGAGAGCTTCAACGTGGAACTCGGTCACTACGCGCAAGTCGGGCAGCCGCTCGTGACCCTCGTCTCCAAGGGCGACGTCTGGATCGAAGCGGACATGCGCGAGAACAACCTGGGCCGCCTGCGACCCGGTGATCGGGCGGAGATCGTCCTCGATGTCGCGCCGGGTCACATCTATCGCGGCACCGTGCGAAGCGTCGGCTACGGCGTCAGCACGCAAGGGGGCACGACTCGTGGTGAGCTCCCCACCGTCTCGAGCGCGCAGGGTTGGCTACGCGATCCCCAACGCTTCCCCGTGATCATCGCCTTCGACGAAGGGGAGGCGGCCGGGTTGCAGCGGTCGGGCGGTCAGGCGCACGTCGTGGTGTACACGAGCAAGAATCCGATCCTCAACCCCATCGCGTGGCTGCGAATTCGCCTCACGAGCCTCGTGTCGTATGTCCAGTAGCGCAGTCACTCCCGGGATCGCTACGACGAGCCTGGTGAGCCTTCGCGTCTTCCGCTACGCGGTCGGATCCACGCTGGCGATGGCGATCGCGATGGGGGTCGACTGGCAGCTCTCGTTTCTCGCCCCGGTGCTCGCGCTGAGCTTCCTCGGCACGCCGACTCCGCGGCCCACCGTTCGGGAAGGCGTCGCGTTCCTCGCCACCATCGGTCTGGCGTGTTTCGCGGGGCTCCTGCTCGCCCGATACTTGCTGCCTTACCCGCTCGTCTTTCTTCCGTTCGTCGGTCTCGTGCTCTTTCGGCTGTTCCACGCGAAGGAAAGCGGGGCACCGGCGCTGTTGGTCACGTGGATGATCATCGCGCTCCTCGCCATTCCGCTTCTCGCGATGACGTCGGCGGCGCTGGCGAATCTCGTGGCGCTCGGGATCGTGTTCGGGGCGGCGGTGACGCTCGGGATCGTCTGGCTGACCTATGGTCTCCTCCCGGATCCTCCCGGCACGCACGACGGCGTCACTGCGTCGGCGCCGACCGGCGCACCACCCCCGACCTCCGCGGCCGAACGACTGCGGAGCGCCACCCTGAGCACGGCCGTCGTGTGCCCGCTGTTCGTCGCGTTCTATCTGTTCCAATGGACTGGCGCTCTCTTGATTCTCATCTTCGTCGCGTTGCTCTCGATGCAGCCTGCCTTCGCGAAGAACTTCAAGGTGGGTGGCGCGATGGTGATCGGAAACGTGATCGGCGGTGCTGCGGCGATCGTCTTCTACGAGCTGCTCGTCGTGTCTCCGTTGTACGAGCTTCTCATTCTGCTCACGCTGCTGGGTGGGCTCTTCTTCGGAGCGCGGGTCTTTTCGGGGGAGAAGACTGCGCCGCTCTACGGCATGGCATTCTCGACCGTCCTTCTGATCATCGGTTCGACCACGACGTCCACCAGCTCAGGCGCGGAGGGCAAGGTGTACATGCGCGTGCTGCAGATCATGGTGGCCGTCGTGTACGTCGTCACCGCGTTCGGAGTTCTCGACCGCTTCGTCCGTCCGAAAGACGCCTGACGTGCGTGGCCGCCTTCTCCCCCTCCTCGGTCTGGTCCTCGCTGGCTGCTCCGCCGGCCCCGACTACGTCCGGCCTCCGGTTCCAGAAGTACCCGCCTACCGCCCGGTGGAGCTCCCGACCGGCAAATCCGTCGCGAACCTGCCCTGGTGGGAGCTCTTCGAGGACCCGATCCTCCAGGAGCTGATCGAATCCGGCCTGGCCGAGAATCGGAACCTCCGCACCGCGCTCGCGCGGATCGACGAGGCTCGGGCCGCGCTCGGGATCTCCCGGGCCGGCCTTTTCCCGCGGGTGGACTACTTCGCGGACGGCGGAGTGGAGGGCACGACCCTGGAGGACACCGACCCGGTCGCCAGCGCTCTCGCGACATTGAACGCCAGCTACCAGGTGGATCTCTGGGGTCGAATCCGCCGGTCGAACGAAGCGGCGTTGCAAGAGCTCCTCGCGACGGAAGAAGCCTACCGCGGCGTGACGATCTCGCTGGTCGCCGAGATCGCGAACGCGTACCTGGCGCTGCGGGACTTCGACAACCGTCTCCTCATTTCCGAGCGCACGGTCGAAACCCGTCGCGAGAGTCTGGACGTCGTGGAGTCGAGGTTTCGCGCCGGCATGATCAGCGAGGTCGAGTTCAACCAGGCGCAGATCGAGCTCGCTCAAGCCGAAGTCTCGGTGCAATCGTTCGAGAGGCTTCGCGTGCAGACGGAGAACGCGTTGAGCATCCTGCTCGGGCGTCCGCCGATGGACATCGCGCGGGGCCGCCCGCTCGACGAGCAGGTAATCCCTCCCGCGCTTCCGCCGGGCTTGCCGTCCGAGCTGCTCCAGCGCCGGCCCGACATCCTGGAGGCCGAGCGACGGCTGCACGCACAGACCGCGCGCATCGGGGTGGCCGAGGCTCTGAAGTTCCCGCAACTCGATCTGACCGCGGACCTGGGCGGACAGTTCACCGAAGACCGGAACCTCGGTTTCCTGGGGCTCGGGGCCCAGATCTTCGGCCCGCTCTTCAACGCGGGGGAGAATCAACGGCGGGTGGAAGTGGAGACCGCCCGCACCGAGCAGCTTCTCAACGCCTACGAGCAGGCGATCCTGTCCGCCTTCCGCGACGTCGAGGACGCGCTCGTCGCCGTGCGCACCTACGAGGCCGAGTACGAGGCGCGACAGCGGCAGGTGGAGGCGGC
>JALGZO010000745.1 GCA_025774865.1 bacterium
TAACCCGAGAGAAAGAACGAGACCCTCGACGCCTTGCCCAGCGCATTGACGGGCTGGTACTCGACCCGCACCCCGGCTCGAGGGGAGGCGTCGGTCGTGTCGTCGAACTGACCGAGGGGGATCAGGGCTCCGCCCGTGATCGAGAAACGTGTCTGCGCTTCGGCCGCACTCGCCGCCACGAGGAGGGACACTCCCAGGAGGAGTACTCGGCGGAAATTCATGATGGTCCTTTCGGCCCTTACGGGTGGTTCGTCGGAGTCGCGGCGAAGGAGGGGAAACCAATCTAGGGGGGAGCCCGCCCCGGCGCAAGGGGCGGTTGGGAACCTCAGAAGCCCGGCGCCACCAGCACCAAGAGACCGACGGACAGGCAGTACCCGGCGAACCAGTGGAGCCTTCCCGTCCGGACCACCCGCAGCAGCCACACCAGCGCGACCCAGCCGACGCCGAAAGACGAGAAGAACCCGAGCGCGAGGGGCCCCACCCTCCCCTCCGACGAGCCCAGCAATCCCGGCAGTTCCATGATCATCGAACCCAGAATCAGCGGGATCGCGGCCAGAAACGAGAACTCCGCGGCTCGCCTTCTCCCCACTCCGAGAAAGATCGCGACCGAAATGGTCACGCCCGATCGCGAGATGCCCGGCAGAATCGCGCACGCCTGGGCCCAGCCGATGAGGAACGCGTTGCCCCAGCTGACCGCTCCCTCGCCTCTCGGCGCCCACCGCGTCGCGAAAAGGATCGCGCCAGTGACCAGCAGATAGCCCGCCACGACCCGAGTATTCGCGAACGCCTCTTCGACGAAACCCGAGAAGGCGAGTCCGACGATGGCCCCGGGAATCGTCGCGACGACAACCTTGGCGGCGAGCAGCGAATTCGCGCTCCAATCCGCCATCGGTCGGCCGACCTGCGCGGGCAGCTCGAGAAGACCGCGGATCAGCTCCTGCGTGGGGCGTGAGAACACGATGACGATCGCCAGCAACGTCCCCGCGTGCAGCAGCACCGCGAACGCCACACCGCCGCCCGGAGCGTCGAGCCACGCCTCGGCGAGCGCGAGGTGTCCGGAGCTCGAGACCGGAAGGAACTCCGTCAGCCCTTGGACGATTCCGAGCAGTAATGCCTGCCACCACGCGAGCGCTTCATTCATGCAGAGCGCGCCGCCTCGAGCGCGTGACGCAAAGCACGCGCAGTCTCGCGAAGCTCGCCGGCGGCCCGGCGGATTGTGCGGGCGCGCTCCACGAGGGCGACGAGCGCACTGCCGACGATGACCCCGTCCGCCAACGCGCCGGCCTCACGCGCCTGGTCGGGCGTCGAGATGCCGAATCCGAGCCCGACCGGAATGTCCGACATCGACCGCACCTGCTCCAGAACGGGCCGGAACGAGTCGGAGAGACCCTCACGCTCGCCCGTCACGCCGAGTCGACTCACACAATAGACGAACCCGGTGGTCACCTCGATGACGCGACGAATCCGATCCGCGTCGGAAGTGGGCGCGACGAGGAACACCGTACCGAGCCCCTCCGTCTCGGCCGCGGGGAGAAAGGATGCTGACTCCTCGGGGGGGACGTCGGTCAGGATCGTTCCGATCACTCCGGCTGCGCGCGCTTCCCGGGTGAAACGGTCCCAGCCGAATCGCAGTACCGGGTTGAGATACGTCATGATCACGAGCGGCACACCCGTCCGGTCCCGGATGCGGGCCGCGCACTCGAGCACGTCGCCGAGTCGAGTGCCGGCCAGGAGCGCTCGCTCCGAGGCGCGCTGAATCACGGGTCCATCCGCCAGGGGATCAGAAAACGGCACTCCGATCTCGAGGAGATCCGAACCTCCCTCGACGAGCGCCTCCGCGAAGTCGACGGTCTCCGAAAGGCCGGGATCGCCGGCCGTCAAGTAGGGGATCAATGCGGCTCGGTTTTCGGAGCGAGTTCGTTCGAAGAGCTCGCGAAGTTCGGTCAAGACGGCCGGGCCAGCAGAGCTTCCGACCGACGGTACGCGTCGCGAGCTTCCTCGCTCGCGCCTTTCTTGTCGTACGCAATCCCGAGATGGTAGTAGGCGCGACTGTCGTCGGGGGCGAGCGCGATCGCGCGCTCGAACGCCGTGATCGCCTCGTCGACGGCGTCCATCTTGTTGTGGAGGCACCCGAGCGCGTAGTAGGCGCGGGAATCGTCGGGGTTCACCTCGAGCGCGTTGCGGATCTCGCGGATGGCCTTCGGATAGAGCCCTTTCTTGTGGTACGCCTCGCCGAGGTGATAGTAGGCACGTGCGTTCACCTCGCTCGCCTTCTTCAAGTGCACGATCGCCGTTTCGAAGAGCCCGCAGTCCAGATAGGCCAGTCCGAGATTGAAGCGCGCCTCGGCGTTCTCGGGGTCGAGCCGAAGCGCGCGGGAGAACTCCTCGATCGCCTCGTCGAACATGCGGTGCTCGCCGAAGAGAGCCCCGAGGTTCGAGTGCCACTCGGCCCGCGTCGGCTCCAGCGTGACGGCCCGCTTGAGTTCGTGCACGGCGCGCTCGAAGTCACCCTGACGGTCCAACAACACTCCGAGATTGCCGTGCGCCCTCGCGAAACTGGGATCGGTGTCGAGGGCGGCCTCGTAGGACGCCCGGGCGAGATCGTCCTTCCCGTTGCGCGCGTAGGTGACGCCGAGGTGGTACAGCGACTCCGCCGACGGGCCGGAGAGCTCGATTGCCTCGCGATGGTGCTCGAGGGCCTCGTCGTACATGCCGGCCAGGTCGAGCGTCTTCGCGTACTGCGTGTGGGACGAGGCGTGCTTCGGTTGGAGGGCCAGGCATCGAGTGAAGTAGTCGAGAGCTTCGTCGACCGCGCCCGCCTTGCGCGCGGCGATCCCGCACTCGAACGCGGGCTCGAGATCCTCCGGGAGAAGCTCCGAGACCTTTCGACGCGCTTCGTACTCACCGCGGTAGTCGCGGGCGCGCGCGCAGGCCACCGCGAGACGTCGCCAGCTGTCGGGATCGCGGGCACCGCGCCCCTTCACCTGGCGCTCCGCTTCCGAAACGTCACGCGACGGTGTGGCCTTGGCCTGGGAACCGTGGCGGGCTCCCCAACCGAGCTTCCCGAGCATCAGCCCCCCTCACCCGTGGTCTGGCCCGCGCGGAATCTAACGTTCCGACTTCCTGAAGGTCAAGATCCGGGCCCTCGGCCCATGATGGTTCGTTCAGCCCTGGGGGTCGAGCGTCAGGTCCAGGATCAGACGGATCCGGCGCGCACCACCAGCGAGATCGGCCCCCGAGATCGGAACCGTGATCACCTTCTCGATCACGGCGGCGGGCCGGTCCGCAGCGAGCTCGAGGCCCGGCGGCGGCGCGGGATTCGGAGGGGGCACCAGTGACTGGATCATGGGCTCCAAGGTCGGCTCGGACAGCGACGGGAACGGAGCCGGAGGCGGCGGGGCCATCGGAGCGGGCGGAAGAGGAGCCATCGGAGCGGCCGGCGGCGGAGCTATCGGGGCCGGCGGCGGCGGCGCAGGGGCCCGGCGTTGAGGCTGGGGGTCTCGAATCGCTTCCCGCACCTGATTGACCATCGTGGGATCCACGCGTGGGGCCGCCGGCGGCGGCGCGGCCGCGGGGCGAGACTCCGGTCTCGGCGAGTCGCCGCGCAGCTGCGCCTCGAGTCGCCGCATCAGCATCTCGGCTACTTTCTCGAACGCCTCGAATACGCCCTCACCGGTGACGGCGACTCCCGGGAAGCTCGGAACGCCGTACGGGTTCAGTTCCCGGTCGAGCTCCTCGATCGGCATCGCGTCGGGCATGTCCCTCTTGTTGTAGGACATGACCCACGGGAGATCGTCGAGGCACATTCCGTACTCGAGCAGGTTGGTCCGCAGGTTGCGCAAACTGTCGATGTTGGCGGCAAGCTGAGAGCGCTGCGAATCGGCAACGAAGACGATTGCGTCGGCTCCCTTGAGCACGAGCTTGCGGGTCGCGTTGTAGTAGACCTGACCGGGGACCGTGTAGAGAAGAAAGCGGACATTGAAGTCTCCGATCGAGCCCCGACTGATTGGAAGCAGGTCGAAGAAGAGCGTGCGCTCCGCCTTCGTCTTCATCGACACCATCTTGCCACGCGTGTCGGCGGGGGTTTGACCGTAGATGTGTTCGAGATTCGTCGTCTTCCCGGACAGGGCCGGACCGTAGTACACGATCTTCCCGCTGAGCTCTCGACCTGTGTAGTTGAAGACGACCATGAATGCGTCCCTCTCGTGCCTTTCGGTCCTTTTCGAGCCCTCGCCGGCCGCGGTGGGCGCACGTCGAACCCGATGGCCCCGCGTCCATCCTTGACAGGGATTTCGGCAGCTGCGTAGCTTGACTGAAGTCGACGACCCCTGGACGTGTGCTTCTGAGAGAAGAGGCTTGCTGCTCGCGGCTCTCACCGGAATGGCTCGCACCGTGCCCCTGGACGTCGGGTATCGGCTCGCGGAGCTCCTCTCGGACGGGCACCGGGTGCTCCATCCGGGGCGCCGGAGGGCCGTGGAGGGGAATCTCCGGGTCCTCGTCGGGGATCGGGATGTCAAAGGGCTCGTAGGCGAGGTCTTCCGGAACTACGGTCGGTTCCTCTTCGAGTTCATCCGGGGGCCCGAGCTCCCGGAACTGGACTACGTGCTGGAAAATCGGGAGGTTCTCGACCGGGCGAGGGCGAGGGGGCGTGGGGTCGTCCTCGCGGTCGTCCATACCGGGAATTGGGAAATCGGTGGCGCGAGGCTCGCCGCCAGCGGGGTTCGGGTCCACGCCGTCGCGGGGACCCAGCTGCGGGAGGCGTGGACGGATGAGCTCCGCCGGCGACAGGAGCGGATCGGGGTGCGAATCCTTCCCCCGACGGGGACGGCGTTTCGCGAGATGCCCCGGATTCTGGCGCGAAACGAGGTCGTGGCCTTGCTCATCGACGGGAACCTGTTCCGGCGCGGAATCCCGGTGCCCCTCTGCGGGCACGAGGTCGAGCTTCCGGCCGGACCGGCCCGTCTCGCGGCCCGAACGGGGGCGGCACTGGTCCCCGCGTTCTCGGTGCGGTCACCGCACGGTCTGCGGGCCCGGTTTCTCGACGAGGTCCCGGTTCGGGATGCCCGGCCGGAAGCGATTCGAAGAGCCACGACAGAGCTCGCCGACCGACTCGGTGAGCGACTCGTCGAGCATCCCGAGCAGTGGATGATCTTCCGGCGAGTTTTCGAAGGGCGAGGGTCGTGAGGAGGTCGGGAGAAACACCGTGAGAATCGCCGCCGTGACGCAGCCGTACTACCCCCAGAATGGCGGCGTCTCCGAAAACGTGCATCACACGACGCTCGAGCTCCGGAAGCTCGGGCACGACGTGGACATCATCACTTCACGCTTCCGATCGGCGCCCGAGAGCAGCGACGGGGTGCACCGGGTGGGGCGCAACATCCTGGTTCCGCACCTGGGTGCCTTCGCCAACGTGAACGCCGGCGTGCACCTTTCCCGAGACGTACAGCACCTGTTCGCACGTCACGAGTACGACGTCGTGCACGTGCACGAGCCGATGAGCCCGACCCTCCCCCTCGTCGCCATCGAGGAGGCTCCCGAGCAGGCGGTGGTGGTCGGCACGTTTCACGCGTCGTCTCAGCGCGGGGTGGCGTACCGCGTGGGGCGGCGGTTCCTGCGGCGCTACTTCGAGCGCCTCGACGGGCACATCGCGGTGTCACGGGCCGCGCGCCGCTTCGTCCTCCGGTATTTCAACGAGGACTATCGCATCATCCCGAACGGCGTCGATCCGGAGCGCTTCCGCCCGTCCGTCGCGCCACTCGACGGCTACGAGGCCGACCGCCCGACGATCCTTTTCGTCGGCCGTTTCTACCCCCGGAAGGGCTTTCCGATCTTGCTGTCGGCGCTTCCCCACATCAGCGACGTGGTGCCCGACGTGCGCGTTGTCGTCGTCGGTTCCGGCCCTCTCGCTCCGTGGTACCGCACCCTCGCGCGACGCGCGCCGTGTGAGGTCACCTTCCTGGGCGAGCTCTCGGCGGCCGACATTCCGCGGGCCTACCGCAGCGCGAACGTGCTGGTCGCTCCGTCGACCGGACAGGAGAGCTTCGGCATCATTCATCTCGAATCGATGGCCTCGGGCGTACCCATCGTCGCCAGCGACATCGAGGGATACCGCGAGGTCCTCGACCCGGGTCGGGAGGCGCTCCTCTTCCCGAACCGGGACTCCGAACCGCTGGGCTCGGCCGTCGCCCGGGTGCTGACCGACCGGCACCTCGCGCAATCCATGGGGGCGGCGGGCCGCGAGAAGGCCGTCCGCTTCTCCTGGTCCGGCATCGCCCGGCAGCTCGAGACCCTCTACCTCGAGCTGCTCGACCGGAAGCAGCGCATTCGCCTGGCTTCCTGAATTGGTGCTCGGGGGGCGGAGTCTTCCTCGCTCCGCAGCTGCGTCGCCGGTGCGAGGCCGGCTCGGACTGCGGCGTCGGGTTCGCCTTCGCTCCGCTATACGCTC
>JALGZO010000746.1 GCA_025774865.1 bacterium
TGGCGCGCTACAACCTCGCGGTCGACTGGGGCACGCTCGGCCTCGCCGCCATCGGGCGCCAGCTCCACTACGAGAACGGCACGGGCAACTGCGATCGGGAGTTCGGCTTCGGTGGGTCGATCGGCGGAAAGTTCGAGGTCGGGAAGCGGGACGACCTGAGGTTTCAGGCGACGGCGGGCCGGGGACTGGGCCGTTACGTCGCGCTCAACTACACGAACGACGCCGCCGTGGACGCGGATGGAAAGCTGGATGCGATCGGACAGTTCGCGGCGTTCGCGTCCTACCGGCACTTCTGGAACGAGACGCTCCGCTCGAGCGTCAACACCTCGTTCTTCATCGGCGACAACAACGCGGATCTCACCGGCGGCGAGGTCAACAAGGAGGCGCAAAGCTACTCGATCAACCTGCTCTTCTCGCCGGTCTCGGTGCTGACCGTCGGCGCCGAGCTCACGCACGCTCGTCGCGTGATCGAGGACGGCACCGACGGTTCGTTCCAGCGGCTCCAGTTCTCGGCCCGGTACGACTTCGGGTGGACACCGGACTGATCCGAGAGCTCAGGCGGCGGGGCCCCGTACCGTGTGCTCCATCTATTCGAAAACGGCTTCCCGAATCTCCTGGATTTCCGGGAGTGCCGCCAACGCGTCGAGAGTCTTCCGCCAGTTGGGCTGATGGGTGTTTCCGAGACAGAGGAGCTGCCCATCTCCACAGCCGACTCGCCCGGGAGATTCCCGGTGGGTCTCGAGCGTGTGATCGAGCTCCGCCACCTTGGCGATGACTTCGGGGCGGTCCGGGATGCAGTATTCGTAGTGGAGGGCACGGAGTCCGTCCGCGGACCCCTGTAGTCCTTCTTCGTCGAGGCGTCTCCGGTCGAACTTGATCTTGGCATCGGAATCCGAACGGCGGCTCTCACCGCCGACGGTGAGCGTGACCTGAATCGATCCCTCGGTGGAGCGCAGGGTCAGCCGGTCGGCCTCCAGCTGGAAGGTCGCACTCTGATCGAGGGCGGCGAGGAAGAGTGACTCCTGCTCCATCACTCCTTCGGGCTCGGGGCAGTGCATCTGTGTCGAGCCCAGCCGACCGATCGTGATCGTGTCACCTTCCGTCCGGTAGTCGGCGAAGTAGCGGTTGCACCCGCCCTTTCCCGTCACGCGGCCGTTCGCGCCGAAGACTGCCGTGATCTCCGATCCGGCCCGCACGCTGACGACGGCCTGCTCCCCGTTGTTGTACGCCACGACGGTCCAAAGCCCCTGAATCGAGGTGCTGGCCTGGCGCAGCGTGGCGACCGGTTGTCCCCCCGCGTCCTTCAGAGCCAGTTCGGCACCCGTGCGGTCGAACGAGGCGACCCTCTTCAAAGCACGGTGCCACACCACCGCACGTCGCTCCAGCGACTCCGAGCAGGCCATCATCGTCACGGCGAGCTCGCCGTCGACGCGGAGCTTCGAGCCCTGGATTGCGCAGGCGCCACGGTAGCGGTTGCAGCCGTCGGAGCCGCTCACGGATGCATCGTCGGCGAACACGAGCGTGATCGGCGGCTCGAGATCGTCCGGCTCTCCGCCGAGCTCGAAGAGCGTCCAGGTCGTGCCTACGATTCCCTGGGCCGAGACCTCCGAAACCCGCATTGAGACGGCGGCAAGGACCACGAGTGCAAGCGTGCGGGTGACGCGAACTGGCAAGCTGAGCGACATGGCGAGATTCTCCTCAGCCACCGGACCCGTGTCAACGCGCGGGGAAGCCACTAATACCCGAGCCCCTGGTCCTTTCCCCAAAGGAAGTTGAGCCCGACCTGGAAGCCGCGATTGAATGTCTGCTCGCCGGTCATGTGCTGGACGTAACCGACCTGAAGAGCGAAGCGGCGGTTCAGCGCACGTCCCGCCGCGAGTCCCAACGAGAACACGTCGAAGTCCTGTTCGAGGTCGAAGAACAGCGTCGGCAGGAAGGCCAGGTAGAAGCCCTTCGGCATGATGTGGAACGTCTGGAGTGTCAGCTCCAGAGTCTGCACGTCGCGACGCAGTTCGCGGGAGCTCTCGAGCGATCTCAGATACCTCGCAATGAGGTACACAGGAAAGGTGTCCGTCGGATTCATTACCAGGCCCGCGGCCGGCGCGATCAGGTAGGTGTCGAAACCGAGCCCTTCGGACGCGTCTCCCGTGGGCAGAAGCACGTCGATCGCTCCCCCGATCGCGGTCAGGCGCCGCTCCAGGTTCTCATGAACCAGGAAGCCCCACCCGAACGCGATGTCCCCGATGCCCGACGGGCCATCCGCATTCGGAAGCGAGAACTGTCTGTACGGGACGCGTATCCAGACGGCGTTCGAGTTGTTGAGCGCAATCCACGGACGGATACGGTTCGTATATAGTTCGACACTTTGCGGAAGGTAGTTCGCCTGCAGCTTGTACTCCACGCGGTTGATCATCCGAAACGGATCCAGGAAGCGCTTCACTTCGCTCGTCGAGACTTCTTCGATGATTTGTCGGGGACGATCAGGGGAAAGGTCCGCGGGGTCGTCTTCGGCTGCAGCCAATCCCGGGCGGGTTGCGCACGCGATGAGGAGAATCGAAACCAGGCCGAGGCTGAACAGAGGTCGCTTCAACGTGGTCCTACGACGAGGTCGTGTGATGGGATGACGAAATGCTCAGAAGCCGGCTAGCATCCTCATTCGGACGAGCCCGATCCTTCAAGAGCAATTCTCGAGCGGAACGCCCCGGAGGCCTGTTTTGAGGTGGAAGAGGTTTCACGGGTGCGCCATCTCTTTCTGGATCCTCTGCTCGCCGTTCATGGTGGTTCCTGCGGAGGCCGCCGACCCCGGCTCCATCCTCCTTCGAAACGTGCAGCTCATCGCCCACGAGGGCGAGCCGGTGGACGTGACGGTGAGCCTCCTGATCAAGGACGGGAAACTCGACTTCGTCACCCAGGACGAGATCCCCACCGACGAGGCCGAGACTGCGCTCGACGCGGAAGGGGGAGCCCTCCTCGGAGCCCTCAACCTCGGCGAGCCACCCACGTTCCTGATCCTGGACGCGGACCCCCGGGAGGACTTCGACGTGCTCCTCGACACGAGAACGCACGCCCGATTCGCGATCCGCGAAGGGATCATCATCAAGAACGCCCTGCCCCCGGTGACCGATGCGGGAGCACCCCCTGCGAAACGGGGCTGGCTCGCCTACACGCCCCCTCCACTGGCCTTGCCGGCGTCCTACCAGGACACCTCCAAATGGAATCGCTGGGAGACGAAGTACGTTTCCGGCATTTTCGCCGCTGCGATCGTCCTGGACCGGATGCGATGGATCTCCCAGGACGGTGCCAGCGAAGAGCAGGTGGGCGACTTGACCCCGTTCACGGGCGGGGTCATCCGCGGATTTCGGCTCGGCGCCGTCGGAACCCTGAACTTCGCCAAACCCTGGGTCTACACGCTGTTCGGGGCCACCCACGCGTTCGACAAGGGATTCGACGTCGAAACGACGGATGACCTGACCCTCTTCGATTACCGACTCGACATCCCACTGCCGCGGGGAATGACGGTGAGCATCGGCAAGCAGAAAGAGCCGATTTCCCTGGAGAGGATCATGTCCATGATTCACCTCTCCATGCAGGAGCGTACGTCCGTCTCCGATGCTCTCCTGGCGAGTCGCAACGTCGGAATCGTGGTGAGCGGCACGGGCTTCCGCCAGCGGATGACGTGGTCCGGTGGCGTGTTCAACGACTGGTTCGATGTCGGGCAGTCGTTCAGTGGAAGCTCGAGCCAGTTCGTCGGTCGTGCGACGTGGCTTCCGCTGCTCACCGAGGACGAGAGTCATCTGCTCCACGTTGGTGCAGGTATTCGCACGACGAACGCTCGCGAGACCCTCCGGTTTCGCACGAGCCCGGAGTTCAACGAGGCCCCGGACTTCGTCGATACCGAATCCCTGGTGGCGAACCACGCAATCACATACAGCCTCGAGGCGAGCTGGCGCCGGGGGCCCTACTGGGCGATGGGCGAGTACGTCCGCGCCGACGTCACTGCGCCTTCATTCGGTGATCCCGACTTTACCGGATACCACCTGAGCGCGGCGTGGGCGATCACGGAGGAGCTACGGCCCTACCACAAGCAGGGCGGATACTTCCGTGCACTCCCCGTCGCGAAGACGGTCCAGCAGAACGGTCCCGGGGCCTGGGAGCTCACGACTCGGTGGTCGGATCTCGACCTCACGGACGCG
>JALGZO010000747.1 GCA_025774865.1 bacterium
CCCCGCATCCACCATGCAGGTCGCTCGCTCCACGGCATCTTCGATCGAGTGGTCGATTCCCCCGTCGTGAAACGAGTCGGGGGTGAGGTTGAGGATCCCGAGCAGCCGGGTGCGGCGCGCGGGGTCGGCGCGCGGGATGAGCTGACGAAGGCCGGTCTCGAACGTCGCGGGAGGAGGGGGGTCGATCAGGCTGATGGAGCTTCCCCGAGCGGTTTCGAGGGGGACGACTCCTTCTGCTCCGTCTCCGGGGCTGGAGCCGGTGGGGGGGGCACGGCCGGCAGCGGGCTGCCCTCGATGAGCAGCTGTACCTGTTCCTCGTCGATCGTCTCACGCTCCAGGAGCGCCATCGCAAGGCTGTCGAGGACGTCGCGGTGCGTCGTCAGGATCTCGTGAGCGCGTTTCTTTCCACCGTCCACGAGGCTCCGGACTTCGCTGTCGATCACCTCCGCCGTCTCCTCCGAGATGTGGCGGTCCTGCATGATTTCCCGACCGAGGAAAACCTCTTCGTCCGGCCGCCCGAGGGCGATCGGGCCGAGTCGATCGCTCATCCCCAGCTCGCAGATCATGCGCCGAGCCAGGCTCGTGGCCATGCCGATGTCTCCCTTCGCGCCGCTCGTGATGTCTTGGAAGACGATCTCCTCCGCCACACGCCCTCCCATGAGGATCGCGAGCCGGCCGAGCAGGTACTCGCGCCCGACGTTGTGCTTCTCGTCGGCGGGGAGCTGAAGGGTCAAGCCCAACGCCCGTCCGCGGGGAACGATCGTCACTTTCTCCACCGGGTCGGCGCCGGGGGTCTTCATGGCGACGAGCGCGTGACCGGCCTCGTGATACGCGATGACCTCCTTTTCCTTCTCGCCGAGAATGAGGCTCTTGCGCTCCGGCCCCATGGCTACCTTGTCCTTCGCGTCGAGCAGATCGATCATGGTGACCCGGTCCCGGTTTCGCCGTGCCGCCAGCAGCGCCGCTTCGTTCATGACATTCGCGAGATCAGCCCCCGAGAAGCCGGGCGTGCCGCGCGCGATCTTCTCGAGATCGACACCTTCGTCGAGGGGAATCGGCCGCGCGTGAACTTTGAGGATGCCGTGGCGACCGCGGACGTCGGGCATGTCTACGACGATCTGACGGTCGAAGCGTCCCGGGCGGAGCAACGCCGGGTCCAGCACGTCGGGCCGGTTCGTGGCGGCGATCAGAATGACGCCTTCGGAGCTGTCGAACCCGTCCATCTCCACGAGGAGCTGGTTCAGCGTCTGCTCTCGCTCGTCGTGGCCGCCGCCGAGCCCAGCGCCGCGGTGCCGCCCGACAGCGTCGATCTCGTCGATGAAGACGATGCACGGAGCGTTCTTTCGGCCCTGCTCGAACAGATCACGCACGCGCGACGCTCCCACGCCGACGAACATCTCGACGAAGTCCGAGCCCGACATCGAGAAGAATGGCACTCCCGCCTCGCCGGCGACCGCCTTCGCGAGGAGGGTCTTCCCGGTTCCCGGCGCGCCGAGGAGAAGCGCCCCCTTGGGGATCTTGCCACCGAGCTTCTGGAACTTCGCCGGGTCGCGCAGGAACTCGATGATCTCCTGCAGCTCCTGCTTCGCCTCGTTCGCGCCGGCTACGTCCTCGAACGTGATCTTCGGCCGATCCCCGCCGGTCAAGAGCCGCGCACGACTCTTCCCGAACGTGAAGGCTCGGTTCCCGCCCGTCTGCATCTGCCGCATGATGAAGATCCAAATCCCGAGGATGAGCAGAATCGGCAGCCACGCGAAGAGGATCTGCGTCCAGTTCGTTCCCTGTCGGCGCGCTTCGATCCGAACGTTCTGGTTGTGCTCCAGGATCCGCGCGATGAGACCGTCCTGGTTCAGTGGCACGATGACCTTGAAGCGCGTGTACGCCTGGGTGACTCCCTGGTACTCGGTCATGGCGGCGGTCACGAGCTCGCCGTGGACCTCGTTTTCGACCATGCGGACGCTCTTGAGGTTCCCGTCGTCCACCTGCTCGAGGAATTCGGTGTAGACGATCAGGACCTCGCGGCCCGCGTCGTTGTAAACGGTGTGGAAGACGACGAGGAAGAGGAGAATCAGGACGGCCCAGAACGCCATCGTCTTGGTGGCGCGACCGTAGCGCGGCGGCTCCTTCTTCGGGTCCGACGGGTCGCGACGGTTGCGCGAGGAGCCGGCGCGACGCAGCTCGGGAGCCTCGCTCGGCTCTGGCCGTTCCCGGGTCTCGCCGGGGGGCGGCTGGTCTCGCGAGTCTTCTCCAGGGTCCCGATGCTCGGTCATTTCGTCTCTTCCTCTCGACTCTCCGCGAGCTCCAGATCACCCTCGTCTAGCACCGTAATGTACGGAAGGTTCCGGAAACGCTGAGCGTAGTCCAGTCCGTAGCCCACGACGAACTCGTTCGGAATCCGGAACCCCGTGAACTCGATCGGCACCTTGACGATGCGCTTTTCGTACTTGTCGAGCAAGGTGACGACCCCGAGCGACGCGGGGTTTCTCGCCAGAAGGAGCTCTCGGATGTACTCGAGCGTGAGCCCCGTATCCACGATGTCCTCCACGATCAAGACGTGGCGACCTTCGATGTTCAAACCGAGATCGGAGAGGATTCGGACCACTCCGGAGGATTCCGTTCTGTTCTCGTAGCTCGACACCACCATGAAGTCCATCTCACAGTGAACGTCCATCGCGCGGACCAGATCCGCGAGAAAGATGAACCCGCCCTTCAGGATGTTGACGAGGATGGGGTTCTTGCCGTCGTACTCGGCGCCGAGCTCTCGCCCGAGCTCGCGCACGCGGCTCTGGATGTCCTCCTCGCTGAGGAGCACGGTTCCGATCGTGTTCTCGATGTTCGTGGAGCTCATCTTGGGTTCTGGTTCTCCTGGATCGGAAGAGTCCCGATCATCTCGACGCGGAGCGCCGTCTCCGTGTCTTCGGTGATTCGAGTCCTGTGATCCACCCGGAATCCCGGGACCCATACAATGCCTTCCGCGTCCTCGACGACGGGAAGCGAGTCCCGCCACTCCCGGGGGATCTTCCGGTTCACGAGAAGATCCTGGATCTTGACGGAGCCGGGAAGCCCCAGTGGCCGGTATCGGTCTCCCGACCGGCGTCCGCGCACCCGCAACGGACTCACGACGCGATCGGCGTCCAACCAGGCCACCTCGGGTCCGGAGACGCCGGCCGGATCCAGCGGCGGCGGCCGGACCTGCCGGACCGACAGGCGCCCCTCGGCGCTCCACCGGATTCGGCCGGGGACCGGGATCTCCTGCTCCCGGATGTCGGGAAACGGATCACCCGTCCGCACGACGAGCACGCGCCCCGACTCGACCGCGATCCTGACGTCTCCCGGAAGATCGAGGACGCACTTCTCCCCGTTCTTCCAGGCTCTCGCACATCGTTCCAGGGGCTCGAACCCGATCCCGGACAGGTCCCGACCGAGGCTCCGGATCGCTTCCCGCAGTAGTGTCGAGAGGACGATCCGATGATAGGGGCGCCCCCGAGGACCATCAAGCGCTAACTCCTTCCCCCCCTCTCGGAGGGTGAGATCTCGCATCGCCACTCGGGCGAGGTCGACGACGAGGGCGTCGAGGTCGCCGAGGAGCGCGGCCGCTCGCCCCACGGTTCTGGCGACGTCGGGATTCTCGCGCTCGAGGAGCGGCACGACATCGGAGCGAAGTCGCGACCTGAGGTTCGACGCGTCCCGGTTCGTCGGATCCTCGCGGGAGGGAAGGTCGCGCTCGCGGAGGTAAGCAGTGATCTCATCGCGCGTCCGATCGAGGAGCGGCCGGACGATGCCGTCCTCGCGCCGGTAGCGGGGGACCGAGAGACCCCGGGGACCCGCGCCGCGCAACAGGTTCACCAGGAACGATTCCAGCCGATCGCCTGCGTGGTGCGCGACCGCGACGATGCCCGTTGGAAGCGCGACTCGCTTCAGGAATTCGTACCGAGCCTCACGCGCCGACGCTTCCACGTTCGCAGTCGGCCGCCCGCCCCGATCGGTCCAGTTGATCCGCTCTCGGTGAAACGGGATGTTCCATTTCTCTGCCTGGCGCTCGGCGAAGTCGGCGCAAGCCGACGAGTCGTCCCGGA
This sequence comes from bacterium, assembly GCA_025774865.1. GTDB lineage: Bacteria > ARS69 > ARS69 > ARS69 > ARS69 > JALGZO01. The sequence continues at coordinate 4,077 of JALGZO010000747.1, forward strand.
GGTCGTGGTCGAGGTGGGCGGCTTCGACGCGAATCCCCAGCTCGTCGGCGAGCTCGAGCAATACCGCGCAGAGCGCCATGGAGTCGGGACCGCCGGACAGACCCACGACGACGTTC
>JALGZO010000748.1 GCA_025774865.1 bacterium
TCGCTCGTCCGCCTCCAGGTAGCCGCCGGTCAGCCGGATGTAGGCCTCGCCCTCGCGCTGGACCCATGCGCCGGCCGTGGCGACGGCGGGAAGCAGCGGCAAGAGGCCGGCGGCGATGATCGTGGCGTTACGAATGGTCGTCATGGCGGACCGGGGGTCGTCGGACGGAAAGAAAAGGGGCAGGGTCGAGAGGCGCAACGAAGCCGCCCATCCTATACGAGTTCGTGACAGCCGGCACGTTCGTGACAGCGACCGGGGTTTGCCCGGTGTGCTAGCATCCCTCGACCGTTCCACGAGGCCGCCATGAGTCCAGATCACGAGCCCCCGCGGACCGGCCGACCAGCGTTTCGAGGGCTTCTCCTGGCTCTGGTGGTGATCTTCCCCGGCTGTGAGACGCTCCCGACCGGTCCGGCCGATTCGCCCCCGGATCGGATCCGAGGATTCAACTTCGCGGACTGGACGTCCAGCGGGTACTTCGACCCACCCGCGGCGGAATCGCTCACCGAGTTGAGCGCGACGGGGGCGAACGCGATTTCGTTCGTCATCACCGTCTACCAGGAGAGTCCCGGCGGGAGCTCGATCCGCCTCGATGATCCCCGGACGCCGGTCCCCGGGGCGGTCTCGCGAGCGATCGGGCGGGCGCAGGGCCGCGGCCTGTCGGTGGCGCTGAAGCCCCACGTGGATCTCGACGACGGCACTTGGCGCGGGCACATCGAGCCCGCCGATCCCGACGCCTGGTTCGCGGACTACGAGACGTTCCTTCTCGAGTGGGCGATCTTCGCCGAAGCGCATCGCGTGGAACGGCTGGTGATCGGAACGGAGCTCGCCGGGACTCTGCCGCACGAGGACCGCTGGCGGGAGCTGATCGCGGAAGTTCGCGCCGAGTTCTCGGGCGAGCTCACCTACGCCGCATCCTGGGACGAGGCCCATCTCGTTCCGTTCTGGTCGGAGCTCGACCAGGTCGGAATCGATTTCTACTTCCCGGTGGCGCGCCGCGCGAATCCGAGCCGTGTGGAGATCCTCGCCGGGTGGCAGCCGTGGCTGAATCGCCTCGCGCGGCTCCACGAGCAGACGGCACGGCCCATCCTCATTACCGAGATCGGCTACCGAAGCGTCGACGGCGCCGCAATGCATCCATATGCGTTCGGCGACGATGCCACCCTCGACCTCGCCGAGCAGGCCGATCTCTACTGGGGAGCGCTCGAGGCGACCGGCCAGGAAGACTGGGTCGCCGGCGTCTATTTCTGGAACTGGCTCGCGGCGGGAGGGGGAGGGCCCGATGACACCGACTTCACGCCGCGGGGCAAGCCGGCCGAGGAGGTTCTGACGGAGGCGTGGGGCTCGTGAGAGCGGTGGCCCTCCTAATCGCGGCGGGGCTCGCCGCGTCCGCGACCGGAGCGCGCGCGGCCGAAGATCCGTCGCTTCGGCCCCGCGCGTGGGAAGCCGGCGTCGCGGCCGCGACGTCGACCATCGCGGGCAATACACAGGGCGTGTTCTCGCTGCGCGTCGCGACTTTTCTCTCCGCCCCGGGCGGGCTCGCGTCGGTGCAGCTCGAGACGTCGTACTCGCACGTGAGCTCGCTGGACGAGCTGGGGTTCGAAGTTGCCGCGGGGTGGACGCCGAGCCAGGGACAGATCCTGCCGTTCGTCGCGTTAGCGGCCGGCGTGCGGCAGGAGTGGGTCGGGAGCTTTCGCGAGGCACGCTATCCCGTGGGAGTCGACCTCGGGGTCCGTCTACTGCTTTCGTCACGCGTCGGGCTGCGCGGTGAGTACCGCTACCGGCGCGTACTGGACGACCCGGTCGCGGACTTCAACGAGCACCGTTTCGTGATGGGGCTGTCCGTCTTCTGGAAAAACGAGGGCTGAGACGCCACCGGTGCGTCACTTCAGCCGGACCATGCGTCGCGCCGCGCTCTGACCGAGTGCGTCCACGCGGTAGAAGTACACCCCGGACGCCACCCGCTCACCGCGCGCGTCGGTTCCGTCCCAGCGGACGTGGTGCAGACCCGCCTCCCGTCGCTCGTCGCTCGCCAGCGAGCGCACGAGGCGTCCACTGACGTCGAAAACGTCGAGCTCCACGGCCGCAGGCGCCGGGAGCGAGAAGCGGATCGTGGTGGAGGAGGCGAACGGATTCGGCGCATTCGGGTGGAGCGCGAGCCGCAACGCCGAAGTCCGCGGCCCGGACGGGGCGGCGGTCGCAGGACTGCCTCCGAAGATCTGGAAATCGTCGATCGCCGCTTCCACGATGGAGCCGGATCCCTCATCCGACGCGACGAACCGAATCTGAACTGCGGCCGTCGGCGCCAGGAAGTCCGCGATGCGATGCTCGAATTGCTCCCAGCCTGAAGTGGACGTCGCGCGCCTCACGAGATCGACCCAGCTCGCGCCGCCGTCGTTCGAGATCTCCACGAGCCATTCGTCGTCGGTCGTCGATCCCTGGTTGTTCGAGTACCAGGCCCAGTAGCTGATGACGGGATCCGCCGCCGCCGAAACGTCCATGACGCTCGTGACGAGGGAGGTCTTGCCGCCGTCGACGTCGTTTTCCCCGATCGTGCCCCCCGGGCTCCCCTGCCCGGTGAACCAGCACTGGACGCCGGGTTCCGGCGTGTGATCGTTCTCGGGCTGGGCGCCCGTTCCGATGGGATCACCCCGCTCCCACACTCCGGTGGTCGCATCGTCCCCCGTGGCCCCGACCGTCCAGCCGGGATCGCTCTCCATGTCTTCCGCGATCAGGCTCGGGGTCAGGAAGAAATCCAGGGGAGTCACGCCGCCATCCGTCACATCCGCGCCCTGTCCGACGGGCGAGTACCCGAACTTGCTCGCGACGACTGCGTAGCTTCCGACCGGAACTCCCGCGAGCGTGTAGTCTCCCGAGACCCCGGACGTCTGCGGTGGGATGGGCGTGCCGGGGATTTCGAGCTCGGCTCCAACGACGATCGCGAACCCACTCTCGTCGAACACGGTGCCCGCTCCCCCGCCGGCAATCCGATCGAATAGTCTCCGCCGGCGTTCGTCTTCGCGTTCCAGACGTCGCCCAGCGCCTGGATGTCCACGTCGGCGATCGGACTCCCAGTGCTCTGGTCCGTGACGTTGCCCTGCACGAGCCCGAAGTTGTTCAACAGAAGAGCGAGCTCCACGGCGGCGAGGCAATCCAGCTTCCCCGCGCCGTAGACGTTGTCCTTACCGGCCGCTCCGAGATCGACTGCGGTGCTCTGCAGCACCATCGTCATCTCCTCCGGTGTGAGAAACGGGTTCGCGGAGACGATCAGCGCGATCCCGCCGGCCACGTGAGGTGTCGCGGCGGACGTCCCTCCGAAGGGACCGTATCCTCCTCCGATGCCGATCGAGGTCGTGCCAGGGCCCGGCGCCACGACGTCGGGCTTCAGAAGACCGGGGAGCCCTCCGGAGTAGGGGTAATCCTGGTACTCGGGCCGCATCGGGTACGGGTATTCCGGCCAGTTGACCATGATGTCTTCCCACGCGAACGGGCCGCGCGAAGAGTAGTTCGCGATGACGTCGTTGATATCGAGCGCGCCGCATCCGGACACGATACCGCTCACCCCCGCCTGGACCTGATCCGGGTGTGGCCACGGCGTCGGGCAGCAGCCCGGAGCCGCGATGTTGAACGGAATCGGGTCCGTGTTCTGGTTGTCGCCCTCGTTGCCGATCGAGTTCGCGTGGAAGATCCCGCTCAGGAGCTCGCCGTCCGTGATCGAGCGCCACCAGTCGTAGTCCGGCTTCGGGTTGAATCGCCACTTCTCGGAACGACTCATGCTGATGACGTGTGCGCCGTTGTCGATCGCATACTGAATGCCCTCGATGTTCTGTCCCCAGCTCGAGACGCGGCAGCCCATGATGAGCGCCTTCGGCGCGACGCCGGTGCGTGTCCCGTTCGTGCCGTCACCGGCGACGATGCCGGCGCACTTCGTGCCGTGGTCGTCTCCTGCCGGAAGCGGCTCGTTGTCGTTCGAGACGAAATCCCAGCCCCAGAAATCGTCCACGTAGCCGTTCGAGTCGTCGTCCACGAGGTTCCCCGGAATCTCGTCGTCGTTGTTCCATATGTGCGTGGCGAGGTCGGGATGGAATCGGTCCACGCCGTTGTCCTCGATCGCGACGATGACGTTCTCGCCTTCGAACCCGAGTGCCCAAACGTCGGGCGCGTTGACGGATTCGAGTTGCCAAATCTCCCCTCCCACTCGCGGCGTGGGAAACGCCGTCTCGGGGAGTGTCTCGCCGGTGTCGTTCGCCTCCTCGTCCGGGACGAGCGGATCCCAGAGAATCGTCCGGATCTCGGAGAACGCGAGCAACGCGTCGATCGCGACGGGAGTGAGCTCCGCGAGCAGACCGCTCGCGATCCAGAGAGAGCGCACGTTCGCGGCGCGTCCGGCGACCACTTCGGCGTCGAGGTGCGCACGCACGCGCGCTTGCGTAGCGATCGCGTGGCTCTCGAGCTCGGTCCGAGCGAACGCGCGGCGCGCGGTCGGCGACAACTCCGCAACCTGGGGCAGGAGAGTCGGCACATCCGCCTGCTCGCTCATCACGATCATGACGGGGATCCGCGCGTCGGAAGCCGTGCGCTGCATCTCCGCGGCCAGGTCGGGGGAGATCGTCGGCGCGGCGAACCCGGAGCCGGCCGAGACGGATACGACGATCAGACAGAACAGGCTGCCCAGGACGAAGCGGAGATTCGTGAACATCGCAACTCTCCTCGAGAGAGGGGGGATGACCACCGGAGGATAGCAGAATAGCGGCCGGAACCCGTCGTCGGGACCCATCGAGGGCTCGTCGCACGCGGCGGAAGAGCCGAGCGAAGCGCCCGGTCGGGCTGTCGGCCGGCACGCGATTCGCGGTATCCGTGCCGCCGCCTGGAAGGAGAGCGGAATCCCCGCGTCGTGCCTTCGCCCCCGTTGACGCCCCCCCGGGACCGTTGTTAGGGTGCCGCGCGGTCGCCGGGGGAGAGCGGGAGGGCCATCTTCCAAGTCCGGCAAGGGGGGACGCGGCCGCGAGACCATCCGCACCCGATGAGGTGTCCGGGAGCTAACGAGGCTCGGCGATGATGAAATCGCGCGGCGGGCCCTTGGGCCCAGCGTCGCTCTGCCTCGCGGCGGTCACGCTCGCGCACGGCGCCGCCGGTTTCACCGATGTCACTGACGATCTCGGTATCTCCTACATGCTTACCCGGCCCGAGGCGGCCGGCGACTACTTCATGCCGGACAGCATGGGCCCGGGCTGCGCGCTGCTCGACTTCGATGGCGACGGCCGGCTTGATCTCTACGTAGTGGCCGGGTTCCGGACGCGCGACGGCCGAACGTCCGACGAGCGCGGCGCGGACCGCCTGTACCGCCAGCGCTCCGACGGTCGCTTCGAGGACGTGACCCACGCCGCCGGCGTCGGCGATCCCGGTTACGGGATGGGCGTCGCGGCCGGCGACATCGACAACGACGGCGACGTCGATCTCTACGTCACCAGCTACGGACTGGATCGGCTTTACCGCAACGAAGGAGACGGCACCTTCGTCGACGTCACGGAGCGGTCCGGGATCCACAACCCGGCGTGGGCCGCGTCCGCCGGCTTCTTCGACCACGATGCCGACGGCTTCCTCGATCTGTTCGTGACCAACTACCTCGCCCTGGGCGCCTCGGAGACCGGCGCGGACGCGGCGGGGCGCCCGGAGTACCCGTCTCCGTTCCGGCTCCGGGGGGTTCCGGACGTTCTCTACCACAACGACGGCGATGGCACGTTCACCGACGCGAGCGCGGCGGCCGGGATCGCCTCGACCCGGGGCAAGGGGCTGGGTGTCACCTTCCTGGACCTCGACGCCGACGGCAGGCTCGACGTCTACGTCGCCAACGACGGCGAGTCCAACCACGCGTGGATCCAGGACGCCAGTGGGCGCTTCACTGACGAAGCGTTCTTCATGGGGCTCGCCGTGAACGCGCTCGGGCTTCCCGAGGCCGGCATGGGCGTCGCCGCGGGCGACGTCGACGGTGACGGCTGCACCGATCTCCTCGTCACCCACCTCGCGCAGGAGTCGAACACCCTCTATCGCTGCCTCGAACCCGGCCTCTTCGAGGACGCGACGACGACGAGCGGACTCGGCCCCCCGAGCGTCGATTTCACCGGCTTCGGGACCGTCCTCCGGGACTTCGATCTGGACGGCGATCTCGATCTGGTCGTGGCGAACGGACGGGTCCTGCGGCACATCCCGTATCCGGGCGCGTCGCTGGACGCGCACTGGACACCGTACGCTGAGCCCAATCGACTGTTCCTGAACGACGGGAAGGGTCGCTTCGAGGCGGCGGCACCGCTCGGCCGCGATTTCTGCGCCGACGTCGAGGTGAGCCGCGGTCTCGCCGCCGGCGACATCGACACCGACGGCGACATCGATGTCGTCGTGACCAACGGCAACGGGACCGTGCGCGTCTACCGCAACGACATGGAGCGGTCCGGGAGCTGGTTCGCCGTGCGCGCCCTCGACCCGAGCCTCGGCCGCGACGCGCTCGGGGCGCTCGTCACCGTCACGGCGGCCGGCGGCCGTGAGTGGCGCCGTCGGGTGTCGTCGGCGGAGAGCTACCTGTCGTCGAGCGAGCCGGTCGCCCACTTCGGGCTCGGGGGCGTCGGCGAGGTCGCGGCGATCGAGGTGACGTGGCCGGACGGGCTCCACGAGCGATTCGTCGGAGGCCCGGCCGACCGGCGCGTGACGGTCGAGCGGGGACATGGGGCGCGCATCGATGCGGGCGAGTAGACGGACCACCTCGGTCGCGGCGCTGGTCTTGTGCGCAGCGGCCGCGACGGCAGCCGGGTGTGATCGGCGCGGCGCCGGCGACGACGGCCGCGTCCCGCCGCCGGCTCCCGATGTCGCCGGCGTCGAGGCGCCGCTCGCTCGCGCGCTCGCGGAGGCGACCGCGGAGGTAGATCGCGCGCCGCGATCGGCCGCAGCGTGGGGACGACTCGGCGTCCTCTTCGACATCCACGATTTTCCCGAGGAGGCGGTCGCCTGCTACGA
>JALGZO010000749.1 GCA_025774865.1 bacterium
GCGGCGAGCAGCGCGTACCACCGCGGGTTCTTCATCGCAAGATGACCATCTTCCCCGTGGATGCTTCTCCGTCCACGATGAGTTGATAGAAGTAGATCCCCGAAGAAGCCTCGACCCCCGCGGCGTCGCGACCGTCCCAGGTCAACTCGTGCAAACCAGAATCGATCGGTCCTTCGCCGAGCACGCGCACGATGCGGCCGGCGACGTCGAACACGCGCAGGTCGTACTGCGCCGGAACGCCGCTCGGGATGACGAAGCGGATCGCGGTGGTCGTGCGGAACGGGTTCGGATCGTTGCCGAGGATGCGAGCCCTCTCGGGCTGCGGTCCCGCGGTTCCTCCGGTCCACTCGAACGTGGTCTGGGATTGAGCCGACGGTGAGTCGTCGTAGGACGAGGTCGCGTTCACGCGGTAGACGTAGACGCCGTCGACGAGCTGGTCGGACAGCTCCGAGAGCTCGCTGACGAGCTCGACTTCGCCGGCATCGGTGGAGCCCCACTCGCGCACGAGGACGGGGCGCCCGGTCACGGCGTCGATGACCTCGGTGACGACGTTCGCTCGGTCGGTCAGAATCAGGTTCGCGCGGATGTCGTCTTCGATCGCGACCTCGAGGCCGATCACTTCGACGCCGAGCTCCAGGAGCCGGATGCCGCTGTCGCCCGACCACTCCTCCACGAGGATGCCTGCGCTCTGGCCCAGACGCTGGGTCTCGCCGGAGCGGTGATCAGTGCGGTTGACGAACGGAATGTGGAACGCCCTGGCTCGCTGGAGGCCTTCGTGCAGCGACGCGACGCGGGTGAGGTCGGCGGAGTACTTCGCGACGCCGCTCTCCGGCGAAGTCGCGTAGACGTTGCCCCAGTGATCGGTGTCGAGCGACGTGACGGTGCCCGCGTCGTGTGCGATCTCGCCGGCCCACTCGAACCGGTCCCCGGCATCGACGAGCCGGACGATCCGTCCGTTGTGGGAGTCGGCGACGTAGACTTCGTCCGCGTGAGCGCCGTCCACGCGACCGACCGCCACCGCGATGGGCCCGGCGAAGTTCTCTCGACCGTTGCCGAGGTACCCGATCTCGAACGCCGCCATGGCGCCCGACTCCTCGAGGTCGTATGCGACAATCCGGTTCAATCCGGTGTCCGCCACGTAGAGTCGGTCGTCGTTCGGCTCGAAGGGGGTGCCGCGGTCGGAGAAGGCCACGTCGTAGGGGCGAGCGAGCTCACCGATCTCGAAGAACGGCTCGAGAGTCATGCGATCGAACTCGCTGCGGCTTCGGAATACCGCGATGCGCCGGTTGCCCGAGTCGGCCACGTACACGCGACCGTTCTCGTCCACGGCGAGGCCGCGAGGCTCGGTCAGGTCCGCCTCGAACGCGCGAAGCTCGCCACCGACCTCGCCGTAGACGAGACGGTTCCAGCCGGGGTCGGAAACGATCTGGAACCAACGCGCCTCGAGGTAGGGAAACCGGTCGTACACGTCGACCCGGCCGATGATCGCCGTCCCCCAGGGTGTCGAGAACAGGTCCCGGCCGACCTGCTCGCGCGCGACGGCGAGGTTGAACGCCTCGATGCCGGCGTCGGGGAGGATCGGGGCGACCGTGAAAGTCCCGGCGGACGAGATTCCGCACGTCACGAGGAGCAACGTGAGAGCCAGGATCGGCGATTTCGACATGCTCGACTCCTTCGAGGGCGCAGCTAGAACGAAAGCGCGAGACCGCTTTCGAAGATGTTCGCGGAGAAATTGTTCGTGTTGAAGTAACGCTCGTACTCGAGGTTCCATCGGAGCCCTTCGAGGGCGTGGCCGGACAGCGGGCCGCGTCCGAGGTCCCAGGACAGTCTCGTTCCGAACAGGTGGGCGTCGAACTCGCCGAGGCGGTAGTCCCCCGTGCGAAGGCCGCTCACGCCGCCGGGGCTCGTGTACTCGTCGCGCCAGAAGTCCGCGGCGCCCTGCGAGTACCAGCGATACCGGTAGCGAACGACGACGGCGTCGCCTACGTACTGGTTCAGTTTCACATTGACCGTGTGCGAGTCGACGCCCCAGTCGTCCAGGTAGAACTTGTAGCCGAGCTTCAAGCTCGACCCGTTCGACAGCCACTGGTTGATCTTGAAGAACGCATCGCGACGGGTGCGCGCGCGGGGATGCGCTTCCGGGACGTTCGCTCCGGCGACGTACACCGTCCGGTACGGGTTGTGCTGAAGGCCCCGAACTTCGTTCCACTCGACGCCGGCCTGGGCGAGCGTCGTGGCGCCCAGAACCTGCGTCAGTACGACGTTCCCGTGCAGGGTCGTTTTGCGCCCGCGCCCGGCGGCCGTGTCCTCGTCCGCGAGCGGATCGATGTCGTCCCATCCGTAACTCCCGCCGGCGGACAGCGTGAGGTGGTCGGACCGGAGACGCTTCCGCACGTTCCCCGACACCTTCTGCGCGACGTAGTCGATCTCCCGCGACAGGTAGTACCCGGCTCCGTACCCGCGGTACGCCAACTGGGCGTCCATCTGGTTTCTCGTCTTCGAGAAGTCGGCATAGGCGTTTTCGGCCGACGCGATCGGGCGGCTCGCCCCGGAAATGGCGTCGACGGCCTCGTCGCTTCCGGGCGCGGCGGTGATCGCCGGCACGACCACGATCTCGCGGTTCCACCCCAGAAAGAGGCGGCTCTCACCCGAGAGCGAGACCGCATACTCTGCGATGTTGGAGTAGACGCTGACGTCGTCGGAGTCCGAGAAGAACTCGAAGCGGAAACCCGCCTGTTGCTCATCCACCTCGAACGACCGAGCCGTTGGGCCGAACGCCACGACCACGAGGGCCCCGGCGACCGGAACGAGACACCTCAGTTGCACGCGCACCCTCCTCCCGCCGCCCCGGCGCCCCCGGTCGATCCCTCGCGCGCTTCGATCCAGTGGAGCTCTCGCGCCTCTTCGCGCGCATCCTCCTCGAACGACATGATGGGATCGGCCAGACGCTCACGCTGGTAAGACGCCACGGTCGCGCAACCCGAGACCGAGGCAGCCGCGACGACGAGAACGATCGCGAGGACGCGCGCGATCATCCTGCCGCCCCTTCGGCCACGGGCGCGACCATGGTGTCTACGAGGTCCTGTGTGTGCCGCAGGGACTCGAGCCGTCCGTCGGTGACCACGCGCACGACACTTCCCTCCCGATCCAGCACGACCGTGCACGGAAGCGAGGGAAGGGCGAGCGTCTTGGCGAGGCCGTCAGGACCGTCGTGGTAGACGGGAAGCGTGATTCCGGCCGACTCGACGAAGCGCATCATCCGCCGCGCGTCGTGGTCGACGGAAATGGCGACGATCCGAGCGCCGCTTCCGTCCAGTCGGACGTTCCAGTCGTCGAGGTGCTTCAGCTCCTTCTTGCATGGCTTGCACCAGCTCGCCCAGAAGTTCACGATCACCACGTCGCCGCGCAGCTCCGCGAGCCGGGTCGTCTCGCCGTCGGGAGCCTCGAGGGTCCACCTCGCGAGGGCGCCGCTCCAGGCCGACCACTCGTCGGCGTGCGCGATCGGCGCGGCGGCCGCCGAGAAGATCGAAACGAGGATCGTGAACGCGAGCTTCAAGGCCGTCTCCTACTGGTACTGGGCGCCGAGCAGCACCCAGAGGTTGAAGAGTTCCTGCTCCGGAGGCGTCAGCGCGTTGGGTCCGGCCGGATCGGGATGTGGGCCCATGGCGGCACGCGAGTCGACACCGAGCACCGCGTCGATCAGTGTCGAGCGGCGCGGGAAGGCCGGCCGCACGACGTTTGCGCCGCCCTCCATCGGTTCGCCGGAGAGGTTCAGGTAGCCGCGCGGAAATGTGCCCATTCCCATTTCCGGTTCCTCGAGGATCGACGACAGGTCGAGGTTGCCCGGCGCCGGGATCGTGTCGGTGGCCGTGTAAGTCGTGAAGTGACACGACGCGCACTTCGCCTCGACGATCGGCCCGATGTCGTTCTCGTAGTCGATGATCGTCCAGCTCGCCGGTCCGGCTCCGAGGTCGGTCGCGGGCTGCGAAGCGGCGATCGGGTTCGGGTTCGTCGCCAGCGGCTCTCCCGTCGTCCTCGCCTCGTGGCAGCCGACGCATTTCGTGAACTCCTCGCCCGGGCGCACCCACAGGTGCGTGCGCTTCACGACGAAGCCCCGCCCCAGGTCGTCGAGCGTGGCGAAGCTGATCGGGGTGTCCGCCGGAATCTCGATCTTGAACGAGCCGTCCGA
>JALGZO010000750.1 GCA_025774865.1 bacterium
AGATCGATGCGGATCACACCGCCGATCGCCGCGATCCAGGCCTCCTGCCCTCGGACGGCCACGTCGACGATCTCTCCGGTCGCCGCGTACAACGTCCAGTCGTCCGAGGCACATTGAGCCATCGCGGAGGCGGGGAGGAGACTCGCTAAGAGGCACAGAGGAAGGAGGGCCTTCCACAGCAGGCTGGTCAAGAGTCGCTCCTCTTCGATTCGGGGTGGGTCCACCTGAGAGCCAGGGTCTCGAGAACGATCTTCAGATCTTCCTGGGGAGATTGATTCTGCAGATAGGAGAGCGTGAGAGAGATCTCTTCGTCCGCGGACAGACCCTCCCGTTCGTGAAGTCGCCACGGTCCCGTGGCGCCGGGGCGCACGAGGTCGAAAACTACGCGCAAATCTTCGCGCTCTGCAACCTCCTCGGGCCGGAACGGACGCGGACCGACCAGAGCGAGATGGCCGCGGAGGACGTGCCCGAGCGTCTCGGCCGCGGCGCCCCGGCCTATCCCCACTCGCCGCCGGAAGGTCGTTCCCTCGAGGCCGTGGATCGTCTCGTGAGGCTCGGACTCGGCAGGCGAGCGAAACGCCCGACTCCAGGCGAACGGACCGAGGAAGAACAGGGCCACGGCGGCGAGGGCCGCGTCCGTCGCCCGCCGCAAGCGCCTCGCGACATGACCTCCCTCGAGCGATCCGAGATCGACGACCGGGCGCCCGAGGAGCTCCGACACCGCGAGATGACCCGGCAGGAAATCGGCGAGGCCCGAGACGAGCCGGGGTCGCACTCCGTCCCGTCGGCACAGAAGCACGAGCCGCGCGAGGTCGCGGTCAGAGAGCGTGGGCTTGACGAGGAGCACCTCCCCCACCCGATGGCGGCGGATCACCTCGCGGATCCCGTCGGCGTCCCAGAATTCCCGGAATCGTCTCTCCTCCTTGGCCGGACGGTCGGGGAGCGTGGCCACGATCTCGTAGCCGAGCTCCGGGCGGGCTTCCAAACGGCGCGCGAGCTCCGTCGCCGTGACTCTCTCGCCGAGCACCACCACGCGCGTCTGATCGAAACGGCTCTGCCGCAGGGCCCGCGCGGCGCGGGCGAGCACGAACCGCCCGAGGATCATGCCCGCGAACGCGAACGGCACGAACGCCGCGAGCATGAAGCGGCTGTACAGCTCGGACCGAGTGAGAAAGGTCGACGCCATCAGGATCAGCGTGGAAAACGCCAGTCCCTTCGCGATCTCGAAGGCATCGTCCAAGAGCGCCCGCGACGAGGGACGCCGATAGAGTCCGAGTATCGCGTTCACCAGGAGCACCACGGCGTTCATGAGGAGCAGGAACGCCCCGTACGACTCCAGCGGGAAGACCGGGCGAGCGAGCACGCTCCGGAGCAACGTGCGCAGGGCCCACGCCCCGGCGAACGCGGCGTTGACGGCGATCACGTCGCCGCCCAGGTGGAGCGCCGCCAGCAGGAGGTCACGGTGCTTACGCAGCCGGTACAGCAGGGTGTTCCACTTGTCGAAGAAGCGAAACATGCTGTTGAGGTGAGCGAAGAGCCGGAGGTTGAACACCCCCCCCGCCGCACTCTCGCGCCGGTGTGCGTGCGTCATGCGAGCGCCGGGTACGTAGACCACTTTCCATCCGTGTTGCTTCATGCGGTAGCACCAGTCGACGTCCTCGAAGTACATGAAGAAGCGCTCGTCCATGAGCCCGACGTCGGTGATGGCCTCCGCGCGCACCATCATGCATGCGCCGAGCATCCAATCGACTTCGCGGACCGTTTCGTGGTTCCAGTCCATCATCAGGTGGTCGCGCACGATCCGGCTGTTCGGAAACAGCTTTCCGATCGGCGTGCGGCGATGCAGCAGCGTCTTGAACGTATAGAAAGTCCGGCAGGAGTACTGGAGCGTGCCGTCGGGGTTCAGCAGCTTGCCACCGGCGATCCCGGTCCCGGGATCCTCGTCGAGGTGGCGGGCCAGCGCGTCGATCGATCCGGGTATCACTTCGATGTCGGGGTTGAGGATGAGAACGTAACGGCCGGCGGCGGTCCGGATCGCCTGATTCACGGCGCGCGAGTAGCCCGCGTTCTCGCGGTTCACCAGGAGCCTCGCTCCCGGATATTCCTCCGCCACCATTTCCGGGGAGCCGTCCGCGGAATCGTTGTCGACGACGATGATCTCGTAGGGGCGTGAGGTCCCCGACGCCGCCAGGGTCTCGAGACACCGGCGGAGGAAGTCGCGCGTGTTGTAACTGACGATGACGACGCTGACCTCGGGACTCGTCAGCGCGGACGGCCGTCCTTCGCCACCGTCTTCCCCAAGAGGGACATGAACCGGAGTTTCCATACCAGCCAAAATGCCTCGATGATGATCTTGCGGTTCATCTTCGACGTCCCCGAATGTCGGTCGACGAAGACGATCGGGACTTCCCGGATTCGAAACCCGTTTCGCCACGAGTGAAAGTTCATTTCGATCTGAAACCCGTAGCCATCCGATCGCACCTGTTCGAGATCGATGGCTTCGAGCACTTCCCGGCGGAAGCACTTGAACCCGCCCGTCGAATCGCGTAGCGGCAGACCGGTCACGATCCGAGCGTACAGATTCGCTCCGTACGATAGGATCAGCCGACGGATCGGCCAGTTGACGACGTTCGCGCCTCCTCCCAGGTACCGGGAACCCACCACGAGATCGACGTTGTCCTCATCGGCGACCCGAAGCATCTCCCGGAGATACTTGGGGTCGTGCGAGAAGTCCGCGTCCATCTCGAAGATGAACTCCGCCTCCGTATTCGCCAGAGCCCACCGGAACCCCGCCACGTAGGCTGACCCCAGGCCCAGCTTCGCCTCCCGGTGCAGTGCGTGCACGCGGCCGGTGGAGGCCGCCAGCCGCTCGGCCGCGTCCCCGGTCCCGTCCGGCGAGTTGTCGTCGACGACGAGAACCTCGATCGACGGATCGAGCCCCAGCACCACCGGAACCAGGTTCGTCAGATTCTCCCGCTCGTTGTAGGTCGGGATGATGACAAGGACTCTCACGCCGAAACCGTCGGGGAGGGGCGCGCCGAGATCGGCCCGGCGCTCGTCAGGAACCCCCTCGAGGGGCATCCGTCGAACATTCTAACATCCCTGGCGGAGCGATCCGGCCCGCTCGGGCCCCGGGGGCGTCCCGGGCGCGTCCGTCTCGCCCCGATCCGCCGGCGATAGGCTCGTCTCTCCGGTCCTCTCCCGCAGCGTCTCGCGCAATGAGGCGATCTGTTCCGAAAGAAACCCGAGACCGAGAAACTGGGTTCCGAGGAGAACGAGCAGCATGACGAGAAAGAGGAGCGGGCGAGATCCGACACCGGTGAGAAGCTTCAGGAGGATGAGGAGGATTCCCAGAAGCGTCCCCACGCCGACCATCGCGACTCCCCACGACCCGAAGAGGAGCATCGGCTTGTCGCGAAAGGACGTCTCGAACTTCACGACGAGCAGGTCGAGGAGCCCTCGGAGAATCCTCCTCCTCCCGAACTTCGAACGACCGGAGTGCCTCGGATAGTAGTTCGTCCGGATCTCCTTCACCCGGAACCCCTTGCCGGCCGCGAGCACCACGACGTAGCGGTGCCAGTCCGACCGAAGGTGAATGACCTCGATGACCTCCCGACGGAAGCCCTTGATCCAGTTCAGATCGTGAGCGTCGATCCCGAAGAGGCGCCGGCAGAGGAAGTTGTAAACGAGCGAGACGAAGAGTTTCCCCTCCCGGCGACCGATGCGCCAGCCCACGACGACGTCGTTGCCGCTTCGGAGCTCCGTCATCATCTTCGGGATGTCCTCGGCCGGATCCGACTGGAGATCAGCGGGCAGGAAGATCACCCAGTCGCCGCGAAGGTTGCGAAAGCCCGTGTTCAGCGCTTCCGACAGGCCGAAGTTGCGACGATGCCGAAACGCTCGCAAGTGGGCCAGCCGCTCGCGAGCGCTTTCGACCTCCGCCCAGGTCCCGTCGGTGCTCCCGTCGTCGACGAAGACGATCTCGCCCGGCAACCCGGCGGCATCGAGACCCTCGTCGATGCGCTCGAACAGTCGCTCGACGTTCCCCTCTTCGTTGAACGCGGGGATGATCACGGAAATGAGGGAGTCCCTCTTCACAGGCCGCTCCCATCCGCCGGCTCCACCTCGAAGGCTTCCCCGCCGGCCTCCAGCGACTTCTGCGCGGCCTCGAGGGCGGACACCACCGAGAGCCCTTGCTTTCCGTCGGTCCTCGGTGTCGCGCGCGTCACGACGCACTCGACGAAGTGAGCGCACTCCTCCGCGAGCGGCTCCGTGAACGTGATCTTCGGGATGTGGATGTCGCCGGAGTGCAGTTTCAACTGAAACTCGCCGTACTCCGCGTCGGGGGTCGTACGGCGTACACCCTTGTCGTAGATCTTGATCTTTCCTTCCGTCTCCACGTCGTCGTAGACGACCATCTTCTTCGAGCCGACGAACGTGGCTCGCCGCACCTTGCTCGGATCCAGCCAGCTGGAGTGGATGTGCGCCACCGCCCCGGACGGGTACTCGAACATCGCGAACGCCACGTCCTCGATGCCGGGCTGCAAGAACGAACGGCCCATCGCGCGGACGCGCATCGGTTCTTCCCCGAGCACGTGGTTCACGATGGAGACGTCGTGCGGCGCCACGTTCCAGAGCGCGTTGACGTCCTGGCGGATGCGGCCGAGGTTGACGCGGCTCGCGTACACGTACAGCACCTCGCCGATCTCCCCCGAGTCGTAGAGATCCTTGATGCAATGTACGGCCGCGTTGTAGATGAACGTGTGACCCGCCATCAGGACCCGCTCGTTCCGGCTCGCGCACTCCAGGAGCGCGCGGCACTCGGCCACGGTCACGGCGAGCGGTTTCTCGACGAGAACGTCCTTGCCGGCCTCCATCGCGAGGATCGCCAAGTCGTGATGCGTGGCCGCGGGGGTCGCGATCACGAGCGCCCGAATCGACTCGTCGTCCAGCACGTCCTGTACGTCCGTGCACAGGGCGGTGCCGGGATAACGACGGCCCACCGTCTCGAGCCGCGCCTTGTCGGTGTCTACGATCGCTGCGAGCCGCGCGCCCGGCGCCTCCGCCATGTTCCGAATCATGTTCGGGCCCCAATAGCCCGCCCCGACCACGGCGACGCCGACGGTTTCCTTCTGTGTGTCCTCACGAGTCGAAGCGGTGCGCATCAATCACCGAACCTGTACTTGACGATGAAGTAGAGGGCCGCGACGCCATCACGCCAGGTGATCTTCTTCCCCTCTTCGTAGCCGCGCCCGTTGTAGGAAATCGGAACTTCGTAGACCTTGTAACCGCGCTTGAACACCTTCGCCGTGAACTCCGGCTCGAATCCGAAACGGTTCGCCTCGAGTCGCAGCGAACGGAAGATCTCCCCGCGGCACATCTTGAAGCACGTCTCCATGTCGGAAAGCATCGTGTTGTAGAGCACGTTCGTCACCCACGTGAGGAACCGGTTCCCGAGGTAGTGCCAGTAGAGGAAGACCCGGTGGGTGCCGAGGAAGCGGGTGCCGAAGGTGACGTCGGCGCGCCCGTCGAGAATCGGCGCCGCCAGCAGCTCGTACTCCTCCGGGTAGTACTCGAGATCCGCGTCCTGGATCACGACGAGGTCTCCGGTGCAGTGCGGCTGGGCCGTCCGTATTGCCGCGCCCTTGCCCCGGTTCACGGAATGATGGAAGACCCTCACGTCGCCGTCGCTCTCGAGACGCTCCAGGATCTCTCGACTCCCGTCCGTCGACGCGTCGTCGACGATGAGCAGCTCCTTTTCCAGAGGGAACGGCGCGGCACGCACTCGGCGGACGATCTCCTCGATCGTCTTCTCCTCGTTGAAGACGGGGATGATGACGCTCAGCTTCTTCACCGGACGAGCTCCCGGACCGCCGCTTCGAGGTCCTTGTTCTTCGGGTCGAGCCGCAGGGCCTTCATCATCAGGGCCAGGGCCCGGGCCCGGTCCCCGTCCCTCAGTTCGAGGATGCCCAGGTTCTGGTAGTTGAGGGAGTCGAAGGGCCGTCGCTCAATCGCCTCTTCCAGGAGCGTTCGGGCCCGGCCGTAATCCTGTAGTTTAAACCAGCAAACCGATTCCAACGAGAGGAGTTCCGGCGTCACCTGCCCGCCCGCCTCCCGGTGACGCGTGAACCAATCGAGGGCGCTCTCCCAGTTCTCGCGGAGGGCCTCCTCCGATCCGCGCTCGAACAGCGTCGGCTCGTAGTCGTGGATGTGGCGGCCTCCGTACTCGCCTGGGACTCTCCGGACCTCAAGGGTACTCGAGAAGAGCGTCCGCACGGGCCAGATCTGAACGACGGACGACTCGGTCAGCAGACCGGGGAAGCGCGCCTCGAGCCCGTCAGCGTCCCCCTGCCCGCAGACCGCGACATGGGTGATCCCGTGCTCCGCGAGCAGCCCCTCGCGTCCGGGTGGACCAAAGTATGGCAACACTCGGAGGCGAGTGTCCTGTCCGAGCAGCGGAGCCAACGGGCCGATCAGCGCGGCATCCTCTCCGATGAGCTCGGGCAACGTCGCCTTGACGTCCTCGAGAAACGTCGTCCGGTGCGTCGCCCACCAGCCCCACTGCCAGAGCGCGAACCCGGCCGAGGCGACGACCATCGCGGCTCCCGCGGCGCGAAGGCTGCTTCCCGCGATCGTCGGCGTCGACCGTCCCAACCGAGCCAGGATCTCCGGGTTCCACAGGATGACCACGTAGGCGGCGATCCCCAGCACGCCCGCCCACGCGAGATTCTGGTTGAACGTGTCCACGTTCCGGAAGGCCGAGACGATCACGTCGAACGCATCCGAGGAAATGCGAGCCGGCGGCAGTGTCAGGTAGTCCAGTAGGAGCGAGGCGTAGTGCTTCGCCGCGTCGATCGCCCCGAAGAAGAACGAATACACCGCGACGATGATCGGCACGTGTTCGTCCCAGGCGCCGGGAGTCCGCAATCGGACGTCCTCGGCCCGGAGCAGACGACCGATGACGACGGCCGCCCCCGCCACCAACGCCGGCGCGAGGATCACGTAGTACCTCGGTGCCTTGTACGGCAGCAGCGAATAGTACGCCCACATGCCGAGGAACCAGAACGCGTAGATGGCCGACCCGTTCTCGACGGCGCGACGCCGGGCCCGACCGTTTCCCCCCACCCAGATCGCGAAGAAACCGCCGATCGCGCCGACCACCGGTATGCGGAAGAACATCCAGGACTTGCGCAACGCGTTGAAGACTTCGCTGACGCCCTCGCGCAGTGACACGAGGAACGGGAGCGGACCGTGCAGCCCCGTGGACTGCCGCTCGACGTGCCCGCGGATCTCCTCCGAGTGCGGCAGGAAGATCACGGCGAACCAGACCACGAAGACGACCCCGCCGCCGGCGAGGAGCGGCAGCACGCCCTTCGGACGCCGCTCGCGCAACGCGACGAACAGGAGCAGACCCGGGAGGAACCCCAGCGCGTGGTACTTCCCGAAGAGCGTCGCTCCCACGGCGAGGGCGCCGGCGAGCGCCTGCGACCGGGTGGAACGACTCATGACCGCGACGCATGCGAACGCGAGCATCATCGCGACGAGATTCTCGGCCACCGGCACGCGCGAATAGAACACCAACCATTGGTTGACCGCCCCGAGAGCCGCACCCAATAGCGCGACGCGCGGCCCGGCGCAGCGTAAGAGCCCCCACGCGAGCGCACCTACCGTCACGGTCCCGAGCAGGGCGGAGAGCACCACGGTCGGAAGTCGTCCCGGACCGAACGGCAGGTAGAACAGGTACGTCAGCCCGTTCATCAGCGGATAGATCCACAGGTCCCGGTTGTAGTCGGTGATCCATTGTCCGAAGAGTGCCGCGTTGCGCGCCGCGTGCACCATCGTCGGCGGGTCGGTGTAGATGCCGTTCGACCATGAGAAACGATCCGCGGGATCCGCGAGCGGCCACGCGATCCGAAGGACGAGTGCCAGGAGAACCAGCAGGGCGAACCATCGAAGGGTCGGGCCGTTGTCCGGGGCCACGCGATCGGGCGAACTCAACGCGTCACCCGTCCTCCGTCGTCCGGTCGTCGGAGCGGAGCTGCTCCCGCAGCAGGGAGATCTCCTGCGCGAGCTTCTTGGTTCGTTCCGACAGGTCCGAGAGAACGAGCGAGAAGTGGAGCAGGATGATCAGGAAGAATCCGAATCCCACGAGAAAGAGCGCCGAAGGCGGGTAGTGAATCCCCACGAGGAGCGCCAGGCGATCGAGAAGCCCGCGCCAACACGACAGGAGGAGCAGGATCACCGCGGTGAAGATCCACAGGAGCGAGTACTGCTCCATCAGCTTCCGGGCTCGGACGAGCTCGAGGACGCCACCGAGGAGCAGAGCACTCCCCAGAATGGACACCCACTGGACACGA
The DNA here is from genome assembly GCA_025774865.1 of bacterium. Classification (GTDB taxonomy): domain Bacteria; phylum ARS69; class ARS69; order ARS69; family ARS69; genus JALGZO01. The sequence continues at coordinate 8,358 of JALGZO010000750.1, forward strand.
TCCATCGACGCCCTCGGAAGGGGACGCGCGAAAGCGCCCCGTGAAGAGAATCCGCCAACCGGGTGAAGGAGGGTAACATACGGCCCCTTTGGGGGGATCCTCAAAACCGAGCCCCGCGGGCGGCTCGGCCCTCAGCGGGCCGTCTCGTCGAGGCCGAGGGCGTGCAGCAGGTCCGGATCATCGGGGTCGAGCGCGAGCCCTCGCCGCCACAGCGCGACCGCGCCGGCGCGGTCCCCCTCCCGCTCCAGGAGCCGGCCGAGGTTGTGGTGGTCCGTCGGGATCGTCGGGCGAAGCGCCATCGCGCGTTGTAACCCCTGCCTCGCGCGCGTCATCTCGCCCGCGCGGAACCACGCCCGGGCCTCGATCTGCAGGAGGTCGTGGCTTTCCGAGGCGACCGTCGCGCGGTGCTGAGCGACGAGCTCGAGGGCCTCGTGTGGGCGGTCGCGTGCGAGGTGCTCGACGGCCTGCTCGAGGAACGTCGGCTGGTAGTCGTCATTCGAAACGCGAACGACGCCCACGAAGCGGAGGAAGTGCGAGCGCAGCGGCCATCGACGGACGAGCACCATGTCGTCCCGAAGATCGGCCGCGAACACCGTGGACGACCCCGGGTCGCCGAGGTCCGCCACGTGCGTCACTTCGGGGGGAAGCCGGTTCACGACATCGCCGAACTGCGGGATTCCGATCCGATCGGAGTCTTGAACGAGAGCGGGCGCCATCGCGCCGAAGAGCACAGCGTCCTCCCCCACGACCGCGTCGAGGGACGCCTTCGCGTCCTCCAGCGCGTAGGTCCGGTGTCCGGCCCACCAGAGGAACTGGACCCCGTTGATGACGAGCGCGAGCCCGAGAAGACGTGCCGCGAGGCGCGCCGCAGCCGGCTGACCGAGCCGGAGAGGAAAGGCGCGCGCGGCGATCACGGCGAGCCCCACCCCGAGCGAACCTCCGACGACGAGGACTGCGGGGAACGGATTCAGGCTCCACGCGATCTCCCCCAGGAACGTACGGACCGCCTGCACCGCAGACGACGCCGACGCGACGGTCAGATCCCGAAGAACCCACAGGCCGTGAGAGCACGTCACGACCGTCGCGAGTCCGGCCCCGAGAAGACCGGTGGCCCACGCGACGATCTCGGCGGCGCCGCGCGGGCGGCGGCGCGGAAGTCCTCGGGCCTTCGCGAATTCGTCGAGCAGGCAGGCCGCCCCCGCGACGAGCGCCACGGCGGCCGGCAGGTAGTAGCGGGGGGCCTGGTACGGGAGGAGCGAGTGATAGATCCACGCGGACGCGAACCAGAACGCGAAGATCGCGCCCCCCTTCTCCAGGCGATCGCGTCGCAGCTCCGCGTGCGCCAACGTCCCGAGCACGAAAGCCACGCCAAGCGATCCGAGCACCGGCATCCGAACGAAGAGCCACGACCGCTGGATGGCTCGCAGGAATTCAGCGACCCCCTCGAGCGGCGAGCGTAGGAACGGCACCTCCCCGTACAGCGGTGCCGCCCGCACCTGCTCGAGGAGCTCGGCCCGGAACGGGCGAAAGATCAGGAAGGCCCACGCGGCGACCGCGACGCCGAGGCCGAGACCGGGAGCGGCGAGCACGCGCACGCGCCGGTCCCGGGCCAGGAGAAAGACGACGAGGGCCGGTAGGAAGGAGATCGCATGCAACTTCCCGAAGAGCACGGCCACCCCGGCCACCAGACCGGCCGCGAACCGCGATCGCTCACTCCGGCCGAGGGCGAGGGCCGCCGCTACCACCAGCAACAGCGCGACGGCGTTCTCGACGACCGGCACGCGTCCGAACATGACGAGCCAGTAGCAGGTGGCAACGAGCGCGGCCGCGACGACAGAGCCCCGGCGCCCGATCGCGCGGGACGTCGCCCATGCGATGGCCGCCACGGTGGCGGCCCCGAGGAGCGCGGCCAAGAGCTGCGTGGTCAGACGGCTCGGGCCGAGCCCCTGGTAGGCGAGCCACGTGATCCAGTTGAAGAGCGGGTAGAAGACCAGGTCACGGCTCTCGTCGCGAGCCCATTCTCCGAAGAGGATCGCGTTGCGCGCCGAATGCGCGACCGTGGCTGGATCGGTGTAGACACCACTCGACCAGGAGATTCGTCGCGCCGGATCCGCGAGCGGCCAAACCGCCCGGAGCGCGAAGGCCAGGAGGACGAGCGCCGGCACCCTCCACCGACGAGGGATCTCGAGCCTCATCGAGTTTCCGCCCGCAGCGCCACCGCGACCTGCCCCGCCGCCCTGAAGAGCTCGGGATCGTAGGGATCGAGCGCCAGACCTCGAAGCCAGAGATGGAGCGCGCCCCGCCGATCTCCGTCGGCCAGGAGCAGGAGCCCCAGATTGTGGTAGTCAGTCGGATTGTTCGGCCGGAGCTCGATGGCCCGTTCCAGACTCTCCTTCGCCAGATCCGCACGTCCCATCTTGTGGTGGCTCCGGGCGGCGACCGAGTACGAGTCCGGAATCTCGGGAGCGGAGTCGCGAAACTCGCGGAACTGTTCGAGCGACTCCGCCCACCGCCCTCCCTCGATCGCGTCGACCGCTCGCTCGAACGCCGTCCGGCGATAGTCAGGGGTGGGGATACGGAACACCCGGAGGATCCGAACCAGGCGCGTGCGAAACGGCCAGCCATGGACCGTCTCGAGCCTCGCGCTGACTTCCGCGTCGACACCCCGAAACATCTTCGGATCACCGTATTCGGTCACGAGAAGGTGAGTCACACCGTACCGGTCGACATCCGCCGGCGATACGACACCGAACTGCGGCAGTGCGACGCGTTGGGTGTCCTGCACGAGCAGCGGCGCGAACGCTCCCAGGACGACCGCCTCCTCCGCGAGGATGGCGTCCAGGGATTCCTTCGCGTCCTCGACGACATACGTGCGATGGAACATCCAGTCGAGAAGCTGACCCCCGTTCAAGACCAAGGCCGCACCGAGCGCGACCTTGGCGACGCGCGCGCGGTCCCATCGCTCGATGCGACGCCGCAGGCGCTTCCCCGCGGGGTGGAACAGCACCCTCGAGGCGAGCGCCGTGACTACGAGCACCGCCACCCCCACCCCCGCGAGCGTGGGTAGCCGGTCGATCGCATGCGCCATGCTCCGAAGCCACTCGCGCAACGCCGTCGTGGTCGGCGACGAGAACGGCACGATGCGTTCACTCCAGACCGCGAGCCCGTGCGCGACGGTCGCGCCGGCAGCGTACCCCGCGGTGAAGAGCCCCAATGTCCACCAGGTCTGCTCGGCGCGTCCGCGCGGGGGCCGCAACTTGACGCGCCCGCCCGTTCCCAGCTCGTGCACCTGGCCGGCGGCACACACCAGAAGCGGGACCACCGCGAGCAGATAGTAGCGAGGGGCCTGGTAAGGAATCACCGAGTAGTAGACGGCGAACGCCGCGAACCAGAACGCGAAGAGCGCAGTTCCGTTCTCCAGGCGCGCGCGCCGGACCTTTCGTCCGCCGAACGTCGCCAGGGTGAAGGTGAAACCCAGTAACGACAGTACGGGCAAGCGGTGAAAGAGCCAGGAGTTGCGGATCGCTTCCAGAAACTCGCGCACTCCGCTCCCGACGGACTCGAAGAACGGAATCGCTCCGTACGACTCGGACGACCCCCGGATCTGGTCCAGAATGGCCGCTCGGTGCGGGAGAAACACGAGAACCGACCAGAGGACGGACGCGGCGCCGACGCCGGCGAGCGTCAAACCGAGCGCGCTCACCTTCCGATCGCGGAGCCAGAGAAACAACAACAGGGCGGGCAGGAACGCGATCGCGTGCAGCTTGCCGAACAGGAACGCGACTCCGACGAGCACCCCGGTCCCGAGCCGGGCGGGGGCGCGTCGGGACACCGCGAGCGCCGACGCGATCGTCAGCAAAAGGACCGTCACGTTCTCCACGACGGGCACCCGCGAGAACATCACGAGCCAGAAGCAGAATCCGGTCAGGGTGGCCGCGAGAAGCCCTCCCCGGGGACCGACACATCGGTGCACCGCCCACGCCGCCGCTCCTACCGTCAGCGTTCCGAGCACTCCCGCCAGAAGCTGAGTCGCCAGCCGGCTCACCCCGAAGATCTCGAACACGATCCACGTGAGAACGTTGTGGAGGGGGTAGAACATGAAGTCGCGACTCTCGTCCCGGATCCATTCGCCGAAGAGCGCCGCGTTGCGCGCCGCGTGCGTCACGGTCGCGGGGTCGGTGTAGATCCCGTTCGACCAGGAGAGGCGTGCACCCGGGTCGGCCAACGGCCACACGAAACGAAGAACCGCCGCGAGCGTGAGCACCCCGGCGAGCCGCCACCACTCGCGCCGACCCATCACGAAGCCGCGTCCGATTCTTTGCCGCGCGCCGGGGGCACGCTCCGGCAGAGCCCGATGAGGACCGCCAGAATCACCTTGATCATGTAGTAGGCGGACCGCGTCCACGTGATCGAGGAACGGCCGATCTCGCGATCCCGAAAGCGACACCGCGTCTCGACGATCCGAAAGCCCGCGCGACTCAGCAGCACGAGGGCCTCCACCTCCGGGTAATCCCCAGGGTAGTGCTCGGCCAGGAATCCGATGACGCGCGGGCCCGACGCGCGAAATCCCGACGTCGTGTCGCGCAGCCTCTGTCCCGTGACCCGAGACACGAGCCCCGAGAAGATGAGCATGCCGAGCCGCCGCAGGGGCGGGGCCTGGTAGGCCGTCTTCTCCACGTAGCGGGAGCCGAGCACCAGATCGGCTTCGCCCCGCTCGATCGGTTCGAGGAGGCGCCCGATCTCGTCGGGGCGGTGCTGGCCGTCTCCGTCGACCTGGACCACGACATCGTAGCTTTGTTCCTTCGCGAAGCAGAACCCGGCCTGTACCGCCGCGCCGATTCCCAGATTGTACGGAAGCTCGAGAACGCGCGCGCCTGCCGCGCGGGCCACATCGGCCGTGTCGTCGACGGACCCGTCGTCCACGACGACGACGTCCAGATCGCCGCGGGCACGGAGCTGCCGCACGACGTCCCCCACGGCGCCGCCCTCGTTGTACGCGGGTACGACGGCAAGAACTCTCACGACCGCGCTCCCCGCGGGCGCCTGCCGAGGACTAGACTGGCGACCCCCCTGGTCATGCCCCATCCGCGCGCGTACGCGCGGAGCGTCGCCACGAATGCGAGCGAGAGCACGCGAATCGAGCGCGCGTGGAGGGCGACCCTGGCCGCGAGCACCGTGCTCAACAGGAACACGAGCGAGAACGTGACGAGTGCGATCGGGCCCGCGAGCCGAACGAAGACCGCACTCAGCGCGACAACTCCCGAGAGCGCCGCGAGCGGCGGAGCGACCAGGTCGAGCGGTCCGGCGTACCCGTCGCCGCGCACGCGCCGCGGGTGCGTTCCGTAGAGAACCACGCGCCAGAAGCCGTGCCGCGATTGTTCGCGACCGTACCGGGCGAGGGACGTCGGGTGGTAGTGATCCACCAGGGCCTCCGGCACGAAACGAATCCGGTGGCCGGCGTCCCGTAGGCGGTAGCAGAGATCGCTGTCCTCGCCCGAGGCCTCCGAGTAGAACGCGTCGAAACCGCCGACGGACTCGAGCGCCTCGCGACGCACCCCGAAGTTGAACGAGCCCACGTACTCGACCTCCCGGCCGAGACGCGAGTGTCGCCAGACGATCTCGGCGTGAACGATTTCGGCGAGGCGGCAACCCGGATTCGCGATGCCATAACTACCGCCCGCCACGGGCGTCCCCGTGTCAATGGCGCCGGCCAGAAGCCGCACCCAGTCCGGGTGAGGCACGCAGTCGGAATCGGTGAACAGGATCACGGGGGCGCGCGCCTCCCGCCAGCCTCGGTTGCGCGCAGCCGCCGGGCCCGAGTTCGCCTGACGGATCACTCGTGCTCCCATCCGCTCCGCCACCGCTGCGGTGTCGTCGGTGGAGCCGTCGTCCACCACGACGATCTCCAGGGACGGCGCCCCCTCCTGTGCACGACAGGCGGCGAGCGACGCCGGAAGCGTGCTCGTGGCGTCGCGAGCCGGGATGACGATGGACACGGCGGGCTCGGTCAACCGACTTCCCTCTCCCAGATCTCGGCGATCTCGCGAACCGCGGCGTCGGAGCTCGCATGCTCTCGGAGCCACTCGACTCCCGCGGCGGGATCGGAGCCGGACGGGGCGCCGAGCTCCGCACTCACGGCCGCGACGAAGTCCCCGGGACCGCCGTCCACCAGCCGAATGAACGGTCGAAGCCGTTCCGCGTCGGACGTCGCGGAGGCGACGACCCTCACGCCGGCCGCCAACGCTTCCCGGATCTTGATCGACGCGCGGTACCGGTTGACTTCCCGGTCCTCGAGAAAGTTCAGCGCGACGTCGGCGAGAGCATAGTAGGACGCCACCTCGTCGTGCGGAACGCCTCCGACGAAGACGACGAAGCCCGGCGGAAGACGGCTCGCGGCGATGTCCTCGAGGCGTCGGCGGTCGCGGCCGTCTCCCACGACCAGGAGACGGGCGTTCGGGTACTGGGCCGATACGGGCGCGAGGGCCCCCAGGAGCGCTCCGAGGTCGGAAGCCGGGCCCAAGTGTCCGGCGTACAGAAGCACGGGACCGGACCCGAGACCGAGCCGGGCACGAAGCTCGGGAGACGCCGTGGGGGCCGCGAAACGATCGGCGTCGACCGACTGCTCCACGAACACCGGCTCGCGCCCCGCTCCCCGCATCGGTCCCACGAGTCGACCCATGTTCTCGTTGTGCACAGTAACGTCATCGGCGGTCTTCGCCGCCGTGCGAAAGAAGCGTTCGACGATGGCCCGCGCGGGCCCGGGCCGGTAATACGCACCATCGAGATCGTCGAGGTCGACCGCGACCCGCGCTCCCCGCGACCGGGCGATCCGGGCCGGCGCCCAGACGTTGGGAAGCGCCTTCAGCGTCCAGACGACCCGCGGCCGGATCCGCAGGACGGCCGCGGCGCCGTGCGCGAGCCAAAGACCCGCCTGCCACTCCGGCCGAACGGGGAGGCGCGGACACGGAACACGGTGGACGCCGGGCGGCGTTTCGGGATCGGAGCCGGGCGGGGCGGGCTCGACGAGCGAGACCTCATGGCCGCGGCGCGCGAGGGCACCGGCGAGCCCGCGGAAGCGGATCGCGCTCCCGGACTGGTGCTCTACGGACGACAGAAGGAGGATTCTCATCAGTGCGCGTACCCGAGCGCTCGAAGCCGGCGAACCGCCTCGGGATCGGGTTCCGAGTGTCGCGGCGGCTCCCCTCTCGGCAGCGCCGCGCTCAGCCCCTCCCATTCCGGTCCGGTCGGCTCGACCGGTTGCCTCTCACCGGGGTCCTGCGTCAGGTCGAAGCCGATCCGCGATCCGGTCTCCCGATTCACGAGGAGCTTGCCGGTACCGCCGTCTTCCGTGAGCACGATCGCCGTCTGGTCCTCCTTCCCTTCCGGCGCGAAAGTCTCGGCGACGATCGGTTCTACCGGCGGATCGAGCTCCCCCCGGTAGCCCCCGAACGCGAATGCCCGCAAGGTCTCCGCGACGGACGTCACGGGAACGTCGAACTCGGTGCCCACCCAGTTCACGAGCGACACCTGCGGATGGACGAAGACGTAGGGCACGCGCAGGTCTTCTTCGTAGAGCTGCGACCCGTGCGTGAGCTCACCGTGCTGTTCCAATCCCTCGCCATGATCCGCCGTCAAGAGGACCAGACCCTCGCCGTTCGTCTCATTGCGAAAGGCACGGAGGAGATCCTCCAACCAGCGGTCCGTCTCCCGGATCTCCGCGTCGTACGACGAGACCGGCCACCCCGTCACCGGCTTCCCGCCCGCGGCCGTCCATCCGACGGACTCGCGGGCGAACCGTCGCTCCAGAACTTCGGGAGCGTCGTACGGCGTGTGCGGGTCGAACAGGTGAACCCACAGAAACCGCGGAGGCGAGGACTCGGCCAGCCACCGTATCGCAGCCGCGCAGGTCTTCTCGGCCCTTCGCTCGATCAGATCGAAGGGAAGGATGCGATTCGCGACTCGCACGGTGGCCAGTGCGGTCATCATGGGATGAACGCTTTCGAGCCGTGAAAACGTGTCGTCGTACGTCTGGAATCCGGGAGCGAGGCCGGACAGGCTCGCCTTGAGCGGAATGCCGCTGACGAACGCGGCGCAGCTCCAGCCGGCCTCGGAGATCTCGCGGACGATCGTGGGAATGTGTTCCGGGAGCGCCGTGCCGTTGTTCAGCACGCCGTGCTCCCGGGGAGTCCGACCGGTCATCATCGACACATGGCTCGGGTTCGTGAGCGGGATCGGCGCGTACGCGCGGGCATGCGCGCAGCTGGTCCGGGCGAGACGATCGATCGCCGGGGTCGTGCCACGCGGGTAACCGTAGCACGAGAGGTGATCGGCGCGCGTCGTGTCCAGCGTGACGAGCAGGATGTCCCGGGCGTCGTGCGCCGCCGCGCCGGCCCTGGCGGCCGGCCCGGGTGGG
>JALGZO010000751.1 GCA_025774865.1 bacterium
AACGACGCCAACTGCGACAACGCCCTGTGGTGCGACGGCTCCGAGACCTGCGACGCCGTGCTGGACTGCCAGGTCGGGACGCCGCCCGTGATCGACGACGGCGTGGCCTGCACCGACGACTCGTGTGACGAAGCGGCGGACGCGATCGTCAACGCCCCGAACGATGGGCTGTGCGACAACGGCCTCTTCTGCGACGGCGTCGAAACCTGTGATCAGGTGATCGGCTGCCAGGCAGGTCAGATCCTGGACGGCGTTCCGTGCGAGGACGGGAACCTCTGCAACGGAGACGATATGTGCGAGGCCGGCGTCTGCGTGCACCGGAACCCGCTGGATTGCGACGACAGCAACGTGTGCACGGACGAAGTCTGCGCGCCGCTTCTGGGCTGCCAGTACTTCTTCAACGCGCGTTCGTGTGACGACGGCGACGCCTGCACGGATGGAGACATCTGTAGCGGCGGCAGCTGCCAGAGCGGCGGTCCGCTCGACTGCGACGACAGCAACCTGTGCACGGACGAGCTCTGCTCGCCGCTTCTGGGCTGCCAGTACTTTAACAACGCGAGCCCGTGCGACGACGGTGACACCTGCACGGACGGAAGCGTCTGTAGTGACGGCAGCTGCCAGATCGGCGCTCCGCTGGACTGCGATGACGGCAATTCTTGCACGGCGGACAGCTGCGACCAGGTCTTCGGGTGTCGCAACGAGTACATCGACGGCTGCGTGGTAGTGCCCACTACACCAGAGTGGGGCCTCCCGCTGCTGGGGTTGATGTTGCTGACGGCGGGCGCGACCCTGTTGTCATCGGGGCGCCGCCGAGAGGTGAGTCGATGAGCTTCTCCGGAAGCTCGGAGGTGAGACCATGAGGATGGCACTGTTAGTGGTCGTGTCGCTGTGTGTGTTGGCGGGGGGATTCGCGCAGGCAGCCGACGTCGTCGTGAACGAGTACAACGCGGTCCGGGAGGACCTGTATCTCCAGGGCACCGCAGAGGATCCCTACCTGGGGCGGCGGCTGGAGAACGGCGGCGACTGGTTCGAAGTGGTGGTGATCAGCGACGGCACCGGCAGCGGTCTCGACATGCGGGGCTGGGACTTCGTCGTCGTCAACGAGGCCGACGAGGCTCCGTGCGGCGAGCCCGCCGTCCCGCCGTGCAGGGAGGAATTCGTCCTCAGCCTCACGCTCGACCCGGTCTGGTTCGCCGTGCGCTCCGGGACGATCATCACCGTGTCGGAGGACATTCCCAACAACGCCGAGGCCTACCAGCCGGAGACGGGGAGCTGGTGGATCAACGTCCGGGCCAACGACAACGCCGACGGCACCTTCATCACGCCGTCGAACTTCAAGACCTCGAACGACAATACGCAGATCACCGTTCGCAACAGCGGCGACCAGGTGATCTTCGGCCCGGCCGGCGAGGGCGTGATGCCCGCATCCGGCGTGGGAAACGAGGAGGTCTGGAAGCTCGAGGAGACTCCCACCGCGTCGACGACCCCGAGCTCGACCTACAACGACGGCGCCTCGAGCACCTACGGTACCCCCAATATCTGGAGCGGGGGGGCCGGGTGGCAGAACCTGAGCACCCTGCGCAGCGTCGTGCCGTACTCTCCGCTCACCTCCGTGGTCATCAACGAGGTCGACATCCACACGGACCTGCCGGACGAGGACGACGTCGAGCTGTACAACACGACGGGGTCCCCCGTGGACATCAGCAACTGGTACCTGAGCGACCAGGCGGGCAATCTCACGCGCTACAAGATTCCCGCGACCCCCCCCGTCCCGGCCGGCGGCTACGTGGTCTTCACCGAGAGCCAGCTCGGCTTCGGGTTCACGTCGACGGGCGAGCAGGTCTTCCTCTCCGAGGGGAATGGGACCAGCATGACCGGAGCGCGAAACTCCATGGAGTTCGGCGCCATCGAGAACAGCGTGAGCTGGGGGCGCTGGCCCAACGGCACGGGGCGCGTCTACCGGATGTCGAGCAGGACCTTGGGCGCAGCGAACGCTCCGCGTGACTTGAGCGACGTCGTGATCAACGAGCTGATGTACAACCCCCCGGAGCCCGGGGGTGGAACCCTCACGCGGGAAGAGCTCGAGTACGTAGAGCTGTACAATTCCTCCGGCAGCGCCGTGGACCTGTTCGAGGACTACGGCGGCGGCGATGTCTTTCCCTGGCGGCTCAACTTCGGCATCGAGTTCGATTTCTGTGACGTCGATGGGTCCGGCAAATGCCTGCCCGCCACCGGAATCACGCTCGACGCCGACAGCTACCTGCTGGTGGTGTCCTTCGACCCGGTGGTCGAGACCGGCAAGCTGGCGGAGTTCCGCAGCCACTACGGCATCGACCCGTCGGTGCCGATCTACGGCCCCTACGGCTTCGGACTCAACGACTTCACGGACACGGTGCAGCTCGTCAAGCCCGACACTCCGAACGCCGGCATTCCTCCGATGGTGCTGTACGATGAGGTGCCCTACTTCGACTTCGGCGAATGGCCCACGGGCCCCGACGGCAACGGCCCCTCCCTCGAGCGCGTGTACCCCTTGTCCGCCGGCGACGATCCGGCGAATTGGCGTGCCAGCACGGCCACCGGCGGCACCCCGGGAGCGGCAAACTCGGTCCTGGTTCCGGCTCTGGGGAGCTGGAGTCTGATGCTGATGACCGCGCTGCTGGCCGGGTCGGGGGCGATCGCGTCGAGGCGGCGGGCGCTCCGAGGACCGCGGAGGTGAGCCCGTAGGCTTCCCGGAGACCGGCGGGAAGAGCGCTCCGGACCACTCGCGCGCGGCCGTCCCGGCTCCGGCGAATCCGGTGTAGACTCGATGATCGAAGCGAGGTAAGCAGATGAATTTCCGACGATTCCGCAGCATGCTTTCGTGCACCTTGCCGTGCGCCGCGCTCTTCATCGCCTTTCCGGACGCCGCCTCGGCGGATCCCCCGGTCACCTGCGGCGACAGCTACAGCGGGCGAGGGGAGCTCGCCGGCGACTGCACCGGCGACATCACCGTCCGCGGCGGGAGCCTCAACCTCCGCGGCTTCACGATGCGGGGCGGCGTGCGGTGCGAGGGAGATTCCTGCGAGGTCTTCTCCGATCCGCCGGAGGGTGCGATCTCGGGCGGCGGCGATTGGGCGGCGGCTGGCATCGACGGCGGCGCTGCCAGCGTCACGGTCGACGGCATCCAAATCACCGGCTTCGGCACCGGTATCGCGGCCGGAACGGTGCGGGCCAGCGATACGGTGATTGCCGGGAACGCCGGCCACGGTATCGATGCCCGGGACCGGATCGAGTTGACGAACAGCGCCGTGACGCTCAATGGTCACAACGGACTACCCGCCCGCATTGGTAGCGTGAGCATCACGGGCAGCGAGATCACGGGGAACCGGGAAAGCGGCATCCGCGCGCTGAAGGGTGTGCTCGTGACGGGCTCGAACGTTCTCAGTAACGGCGCGGACGGCGTTCGGAACTTCTCGGGCGTGGTGCTCGTGGAAGACTCGACGATCTCGGGCAGCGGGGTACACGGCGTCCGGAACGACGACTCCGACTGCAATCCGACCGGTGTGCTCGAGCTCCGCAACTCCACGATCGAGGGCAACGCCCTGGATCCGTCCTGCGGAGAAACGCGCGCGTGTGCCGACGTGGTGAGCTGCGATTTCGCCCGCGTGAGCGGTTCGTCGCGCTGCGAATCGAGCTACCGCATCCAGTCCGGACTCCCCGGAGAGAGCTGGCGGGTCTGCAGCTTCGATTGACCGCGTGGGGGCCCGGTGGGGTGCGGTATCTTCGGATCGCGAGAGTGATGATGGGGAGAACCCGTTGATGGACAATACGACAGGCAGTCTGCCGGTTGCCGGCGCGATGCACCCGCAGGTGAAGACCTTGGGCATCGCCGATCGAGTCTTGCGGGGCGCCGCCGCCGGTGCTGCGTTCCTGCTTCTCACGCCCCTGGCCGCGTGCGGTCCGGGCGGCGAGGAGGGTGCGGGCGGGCCCGCGGCAGGGGAAAGCGCGGAAGCGGTCGTCGGCTCCAGGGAGGCGACGGCGCCGGACACAGAGGCCGGCACGAGGGATCTCGCGGAGCGATTCGACCTCCCCGAGCCCGTCGCGGCGGTATTCCTCCAGGCCATCGGGACCGCGGCGATCCCACCCGCAGATCGGGATCGCGTAACGGAGGAGCTGGCGGGAGGCTACGAGGATCTGAC
>JALGZO010000752.1 GCA_025774865.1 bacterium
CGTCTCTGGATTCCGGTCGTTCATGGGTTCCCCCTGGCCAAAGTGTTCAACGTCGGCATACTATCTATCGACTATTGATTATTCAAGTATTATTTAATATTGATCTCCGCTCTTTCCTGCTAGAATGCTGGCTCCAGCGCAGATAACTTACTGGAAATCAGGGGGATACGCCGTGGCTGACGCCGACCGGGAGTCGGGAAAGAAGCGGCCTTCGCGGGAGTTCATGGTCCTCACCGAGCTGGAGCAGATCAAGGTGCTCGCGGACCCCCTCAGGATCCGGATCCTCGAGGAGCTCGCCGAGGAGCGGACGACCAAGCAGGTCGCCGACCGCATCGGGGAGAAACCGACGAGGCTCTACCACCATGTGGACGCGCTCGAGCGCGTCGGGCTGATCGAGCTCACGCGGACACGTCAAAACCGCGGCACGCTCGAGAAGTACTACATGGCCGTCGCCCGGGCGTTCCGGGCGGACGCCCGCGCGTTCTCCGCCGGAGACGACGCGACCGACGACGAGAAGGAAACGTTGCGCTCGATGGTCTCCACGATCTTCGACACCTCCTCCGCCGAACTGATGAAGCTACTCGAGTCGGGACGGGGCGCGGACTGCATCGACGAGGAAGGACTCCTGAGCTTCGTCGAGATCCACGCGGGCCGGGAGCAGCTCGGCGAGCTTCGCCGGCGTCTTCTCGAGGTCATCGAAGGGATCGCGGGCATGGACGAGGGACCGGACGACGAAGACAAGGAGCGGTTCCGCCTGACGTTGGCGTACTTCCCGCTGGCGAAACCGAAGAGCGATCGAGAGGCGGAGTCCGACTGAGCCGCGAACCGCGGAGGCTCAGGGCTCCTGGATGAATGTCCCGCTCTGGAGCTCGTCGTACGCTTGCCGCAACTCGGCATTCGTGTTCATGACGATGGGGCCGTGCCAGGCGACGGGCTCCCGAAGTGGCTTCCCCGATACCAGCAAGAACCGGATCCCTTCGGGGCCGGCCTGAACGACGACTTCGTCTCCGTTGTCGAAGAGCACGAGCGACCGATTCCCGGTGAACGAGTAGCTCTCCGTCCCGTCCTGGTCCGTCTTGACGGCGCGCGGATCGGAAGCGTCGCGAAAGGTGCCCGACCCTTCGAAGATGTACGCGAAGGCGTGCCTCGACGTCGCTACCGGCAACGTTCTCCGCTTCCCGGCGGGCACCCGGACGTCCAGGTAGCGTGGCTCCGCGGCGATCCCGTCCACGGGCCCCGTCTTCCCCCAAAAAGTCCCGCAAACGACTCGAACGCTTGTTCCATCGTCGTCGGTGATTTCCGGAATGTCGACGGCCGCGACGTCTTGGTATCGCGGCGTGGTCATCTTGAGCGACGATGGGAGGTTCGCCCACAACTGGAAACCGTGCATCCGACCGGCCTCGTCCCCCTTCGGCATCTCCTGATGGAGGATCCCTCGGCCGGCCGTCATCCATTGCACGTCGCCAGCCCCCAGCGCCCCGCTGTTTCCCAGGCTGTCGCCGTGATTCACCGTACCGGCCAGCACGTACGTGATCGTCTCGATGCCGCGGTGAGGATGCCACGGGAATCCCGCCCGGTACGCGCTGGGGTCATCGTTTCGGAAATCGTCCAGCAGGAGAAACGGATCGAACTCGGTCGTGTCGCCGAAGCCGAACGCTCGTCGTAGCCGAACCCCCGCGCCCTCCACGGTCGGCTGCGCTTCGATGATTCGCTTGATCGGTCGTATCGACATGGTCAGGCCTCGTGACGGAAGTCAGGAAAAGTGCCGTCCGTGAACAGGGCGGGCGCGGCCCCGGCGTGGCGGGCCGCGACGCGAATCGTCATCCGCGCATCGTGCGACGGACCGACCATCTGCAAACCCGTGGGAACGTTCCTCGAGGAGAGGCCGGCTGGCGCGGTCAGAACCGGGTACCAGGTCAAGCGGTCGAACGGCGTCGCGACCACCGGCATGACCAGGAGGTCGTACCCCGCACGGAAGACCTGCTCCTGCAGATGCGCGTTCGCCTCCTCGAGGCAGGACGCCGCGCGCGGCAGCTCGATTTCGTCGACCGCGGCGCCCAGTTTCGACATCATCCGAACCGCGCGAGCGGTGTTTCGTCGCGTCTCCGCGTCCACTTCGCCCGGGCCTCCCGGATCGCAGTAGGCGATTCGCACGTCGTCGATGTCGGGTTCGATGGGAAGACCGATCGATCGCGATCCCACGATGACGGCCTCCAGGAGAATCGTGTCAGCCAACGTGCGAGCCATCGGGGCGCTCGCAGCCGAGAGCAGGCGGTCGACCGTAGCTACCCGGCGGTGCGCACGTCTGAACGCGTAGATGCCGTTGATCGCGGCGGGGATTCCCGGAGAACCATTCCGACCCGAAGCCGTGGCCACGGTGCACATCCCGGCCGCGAGCGACGCGGCCGAACCGCCGCGCGAACCGCTGGTCGTCTGCAGGTGGAGAACCGCTCCGGCCTGGCGCAGCTTGTCCGCGACGTAGTCATTTCGGCCGGGCTCGTGGGAGCCGACCGTCACGCCCTCCAGGACGCGAGCGTCGCCGCGACGGTAGCGTCGCTCGGACTCCCGGGCCGCCTCGATCGCCTCATCGAGCCGGCTGGAAGCGGCCGCGCCGATGCGCGCGATCTGCGCTTCGAGAACATCGACCGGCGAGAGCTCTCGCGCCTCGAACAGCTCGAGCTGTCGGTGGGCCGGCAAGTAGGCCAGCTCCGCACCCGCCAGCGTCACCGCCCCCCGGGTCGGATCGGCGCTCCAAGGTCCGAGCGCGGCAGCGGCGGCGGTGGCACCGCCGACCTTCAGGAACTCACGTCGTTTCATCGCGCAAACCTCTCACGGCGGGCAAACCCGGGACAAGGATGGACGGGAGCCACCTTCCAGACGCCGAGCACCCACTGGTCCCGCTGCTGAGAGGGCATCATACTGCTGACAATCAAGACTGGACGGTCCACTTTGGATCGCGGTGGGCAAGGAGCAGGAGGAAGCTGGAGGGTCGTTTCGGTGGGTTCCCCGAGCATTGAGGCCGAACGTCCCGAAGCGATCGGGCCCTACTCGATCGTGAGGGAGTTGGGACGCGGTGGCATGGGGGTCGTCTACCTCGCGAAAGACGCGAAGCTCGAACGCCAGCTGGCCCTCAAGGTCCTCCCGCGGCGAGTCGCGCGAGACCCCGAGCGGGTCCGACGGTTCGAGCAGGAGGCGCGGATCCTCGCCGCGATCGAGCACCCGAACATCGCGACGATCTACTCGCTCGAGGAGTCGGAGGACTACCACTTCCTCACCATGGAGTACGTCTCGGGCGAAACGCTGGCCGAACGAATCTCCCGCGGCCCCCTCCCCCTCGAGAGCGCGCTTTGCATCGGCCAGCAAGTCGCGAACGCCCTCGAAGCCGCCCATCGACAAGGCATGATCCACTGTGACCTCAAGCCCGCCAACGTGATGCTCTCGCCCGGGCCGCGCGCCAAGGTGTTGGACTTCGGTCTCGCGAAGGTGCGCGAGGGCGACTCCCAGGCGACGACTGACAGCGAGACCCGCAGCGGATCCCTCGGACCGATACTCGGGACGCCCGGTTACGCGAGCCCCGAGCAGCTCAGAGGCAACGACGTCGACCACCGCACCGACGTCTGGGCGTTCGGTTGCGTCCTCTACGAGTCCCTGACCGGGCAGCCCGCCTTCTCGGGCGACACACCGGCCGATCGCATCGCGGCGAGTCTCGTGCGCGCGCCCGACTGGAAGGCCCTCGACCGCACGACGCCCGAGCCGCTTCGCAATCTCTTGATGCGCTGTCTGGAGACGGTTCCCGTGCGCCGGATCGGCTCGATGGCCCGGGTTCGGGGCCAGATCGACGACATCCTCGCCGGGCGGCCCTGCTGGAATCCGCCGACCCCGGTGAAGAGAGAGGTCGTTCCCACACCGCACAACCTCCCGCTTCAGCTCGCGAGCTTCGTCGGGCGTGAGCGTGAAAAGCGGGATATCGCGGAAGCGCTCCGGCAACATCGCCTCGTCACCCTCACCGGACCCGGCGGCAGCGGCAAGACCCGTCTCGCTCTGGAGATCGGACACGAACTCCTGGTCGAGTACCATGACGGCGTTCGGCTCGTCAGTCTCGCGAACGTGAGGGACGAAACACAAGTCGCGCTCGCCGTCGCGACCGCGCTGGAACTGCAAGAGGAGCAGCATC
>JALGZO010000753.1 GCA_025774865.1 bacterium
GCGATTGAAGTAGATGCCGGCTCCGAGTCCGTTTCGCTTGTAGAACTCCTGATCGTAGGCCGTGTAGAAGCGCTCGCTGTGGACACCGAGATCCCGCAGGAGGCCCTTTACCACTCCGGGGTATCCCGACGGCTCTTGGAGGGTCTGACTGCCCCCGTAACCGATGAGCGTTCGACCGGCGACCTGGAACTCGTTGCGCCTGGCGTGGCCCCCGAAGTCGTCGTGGTTGTCGAGGATGAGGATGCGCGCCTTCGGCTTCTGCTTCGAGAAGAAGTGGGCGGCCGCCAGGCCGCTTATGCCTCCCCCCACGACGATGAGGTCGTAGACGTCGGAATCGGGCTCGTGGACCGGGCCCCAGTCACGTCGGCCTTCGAGGGCGATCTCGAGGGCGACCTCGAAAGAACCGTCGTGGCTCCCGCGCAACCCGCTGAGTGCCGGCGGATAGCCGGAAGCGGCCTCGCCAGCGCGCTCCAGCGCGAGCATCCGGTCGGCAAGCGTGCACCCGGGAACCAGCGTGCCCGCCGCAAGCGCCCCGATTCCGTGCAGGAGATCTCGGCGCGAGATGCGTCGGTCCATTCCAAGGTCACGATCTGCTGGTTTCACGAATGCACCCGTCGAAGGGAGTCCGGTGGCTCTCCACGGCCGTTGGCCAAGCGGATTCGGAGTCGGTGCTCTCCCGCTGCTCGTCCGCCTAAGGTCCAGCGAGCCACTTGCCCAAAGGGGAACTCGACACTTCGAGATCCTCGGTGAATCGCCTCGAGATCTTCCTCGCTCAGCACGTCGGTGGGCAGGAAGCGGCGCGTGAAGCCCGTCAGCGCGTTCCCTTCGCCGTCATAAACCGAGCAGACTCCTGGCCAGCCTCACCCCTCCGACGGCGGTGGGGTCGTAACCGTCCGCCCCGATGCTATCGGCGAACTGCTCGCTGATCGCGGCGCCTCCGACGAGCACCTTGATCGAGCTCCGGAAGCCGCCCTTTTCAAGGGCCTCGATGACGTTCTGCTGCTCCGCGGCCGTGATCGTGAGGAGGGCCGACATCGCCACGATGTCGGGTTCGTGTTCCTTGATCGTCCCGAGAAAGCGCTCGACCGGGACGTCGACACCCAGATCGATGACCTCGAATCCATCGGCGTTGAGCAAGGTGCAGAAGATCGACTTGCCGATGTTGTGGATGTCCCCGGCGACGGTACCCGCCACGACCTTGCCGGCGCTCACGATCTTGCCCGGTCCCTTCTTGATCTCCTCATTGAGGATGGGCATGGCGCTCTGCATGGCCTCGGCCGCGCCGAGCAGCTCCGGGAGGAAGTAGTCGCCGGCAGCGAATGCGTCTCCCACGTCTCTGATGGCGCCGGTCAAGGCCTCCACAGCCTTGAGCGGGTCCAGCTTCGCCTCGACCACCTTCCTGGCCCAATTGGCCGCATTCTCGGCGTCGAATTCCTTCACCGCCTTTTCCAGGTTGTCGAAAATCTCGTTCCCCATTCTCGAATCTCCTCCACTAGAAACCGCGTTCGGACCTTCTGCACTCGAAGTGCTGACTGGTATCGCGCGCAGCTCCTTCTTGTCAACCGTTTCGTCTTTCTCGCCTTTCGGCACCGGCAGTCGAGTTCGCACTACCCGACCCCGCTCGAGCCGTCCGCATCTTCCGGTTCTCCTCTGCGACCCGACCGGGGGCGGGCGGCACGGCGCAGCGTGCGACGGGAATCAGCTCCCGGATCCGGTCCTGGAATCGTCCCACACCGACCTCGAGCTCCGAGAGGGGTCCACCGGAATAGCTGCGCGAGCGCAGCCCTCCATCGGTCCAGTAGCAGAAGTCCCGATCTTCCCTCGTGACCCGATCGTCGATGCGTCTGCTCAGGTAACGCGCCGCACGCATCTCGCGCCGGTCGTCCTCGAGGGCGAATGCGTGACCGTGCAACCGCGTCCGGTTGGGCCCCAGTGGAAGAACCTGATAGGTGCCGACCTGGTCGGGGGAGATGGCGAAGTTGGTGCTCGGAAACAGGCTGTAGTAGAGCCAGGCGCGCCGGTACCCCTCCGGAAGGTGGCCCGCCTCCGGCAGCAGCTTCTGGTACATCCGCTCGGTCCAGACGGGCGACAACGCGTCGCGCAGCACGGCGAACGATCGCCCGACGCCGTTGGGGCCGACCTCGTCGCAGTAGCTCTCGCCGAACAGACGCCGGAGTCCGGGATGGCCCCGCGGGATGTGATAACCCTCCGCGTCGTTCTCCGCCACGCACTTCCAATCGACGTCCAGCGTCTGGCTCCAGCGCCTGCCGTACGGCTTCATCTCCGCCAGGCGATAGGGCCGGATCTCGTCCTCGAACGGGCGCAGGAGATCGCTCACCCGCATCCCCGAGCCGTCGAAGCGCACGAATACGAAGCCCATCCACTCGTCGAGATCGATCTCCGGCAGGCGGAAACGCGATTTGTCCAGACCCGGAAAGGTCCTCTCGGATGGCACGGCGCGGAGGCGCCCGTCGAATCCGTACGTCCATCCGTGGTACGGGCAGCCGATCTTCCCCTCGCAGTGCCCGGTCTCGTTGCGCACGACCCGCGACGCCCGATGCCGGCACACGTTGTGGAAGGCCCGCAGCACTCCGTCACCGTCCCGGATCACGAGCGCGCGCTCGTCGGCCGCGTCCAGTGTCATGTAATCGCCTGCGTTCGGGATCTCGCTCACGTGACCGACGAGCAGCCAGTGGCGGCGGAATGCGGCCTCCTTTTCGAGTTCCAAGAACTCCTGGTTGCCGTAAACCCACCCCGGCAAGGTGTGAAACGCCGCCGCTCCGCGAATCTCCTCCCGATCGGGCATCCTGAGCCGCGCCGAGGGTCGGCCCTCAGGGTGCCCGCGTGCGTCGGTCGGAAAGTCGTCGGGGAAGAGGCTCGCGAGAAAGCTCCGGCACGTGGCCTTGGCGGATTCGCGATCGAACGACCCGGCGGGGGCGAGCAGCGACTCGGGGAGCGACGACAGGAGATGGAAGAACGCCAAGGCGACCGCCTCGGCGTCGATCCGATCGTAGCTCCCTCGCCGGACGATCTGCTGAAGCACGCTGTTGATCTGGTCGAGGTAGGCCGCGTCACGGCATCCGCACACGCGCATGTAGTCCTCGCGAGCGCGCGATTCGCCCCAGAACGCGTTCCAGACCGCGACCCAGGTCAGATTGCACACCGCGGCGTCGAAATTCGACTCGATCAGCGCGTCGAGCTCGCGAATCGGATCGGAACCCGCCCGCTCGATCGCGTCGCGCCACCCGCGCTCGAAACCCTCCGCGACCCGGGTGAGCGTGGCGAGCAGCAGCGCATCCTTGCTCTTGAAGTAGAAGTTGACGATGCCGGACGAGAGCCCGGCCGTCTTCGCCACCCGGGCGATGGTCGTCCCGGACAGGCCGCGTTCGGCGATCGAAGCCATGGTCGCCTCGATCAGCTCCCGGCACCGGCGCTCGTGAAGCTGCAGATCCCCGACCGCGAGCTCGCTCATGAAGCCACTCCCATGGTTTGAAGAGCACGAGTAGTATAGACTGGATTGAACGAATGTTCAATGTTGATTGAATGTGCAATTAATCCTGCGTTCGGGATCACTGGGCCGCCGCTGGATCCGTGAATCCGGGTTCACAGCCCGACGCCCGAGGGCGGTTCGACACACCGGGGCCGCCACGCGGCGTTTGGTCGAGCGCGCGCTCCGCAGCGGACGCCCGCCGCGGCTCTTGATCTTCTGCGGTCTGGTCGAGTCCGGGCTGGGCGAGATCTCTCCTACCGGCAGGTGGGACGCGACAGCTCGCAGCATTGGCGAGGCCCGCGCTCAGATTGCTGCGAGAGCCCGATCCATGGCTTCGAGCAGTCGATCCGCGTTCGCCCTGGTGAACACCAGGGGCGGCCGGATCTTGAGCACGTTGCCGAGCGGTCCCTCGAGGCCGACCAGCACCCCGTCGTCCCGCATGTGATTCATGACGGAGCGCGCCTCCACGGCCGCGGGCTCGAGCGCAGTGCGGTCGCGCACGAGCTCGACTCCCGCAAAGAGGCCCGCGCCGCGCACGTCCCCGATGAGGGAGCGGTCCTTCGCGAGCGCGTCGAGGCCCGCCATGAGATGGGCGCCGACCCTGCGCGCGTTCTCGCGCAGCCCCTAGCGCTCGATCACATCCAGCACGGCGAGCCCGACCCCGGCGCG
>JALGZO010000754.1 GCA_025774865.1 bacterium
CTCCCGGGAAAGGCGAGTCTGTACCTCTCTCTTCGGATCATCCGAGAGAGGCGCCAGATTCGCAGATCGGAAGGACCACTTCAACAAGTGGGTCCCACCGAGGAAGCGCGTCGTTAGGGGGAAACCCCTACTGACCGATCGTCACCCGCCCCGCCGTGGCCTTCAAGGTCATCGCGCTGTCGATGAACAACGTCTCGCCGTACGTTCCCTCGACGATGGCGACCGTGCCGCCACCGGCTACGGCCGCGACCCCCTCGGCCACGGTGCCGTACGGGCGGAGCACGTTGCCGACTTCGTTCGTGCCGGGGTGTCCGGTGTCGACGTACACGACGTTCGTGCCCAGGAAGCCGTCGACCGCATCTTCGAAGTCGTTGTTCTCGAAGCTCGTGCCGAAGTTCCCGCCGCTGGGCGGACTGCAGCCACCGTGCGTGTGAACGCCCACCGCGATGTCGGCGGTGCCTTCCACGATGACCGGGCTGCCCGAGTTCCCGCCCGTCGTGTCCACGATGTACTCCAGGTACACGTCCGCGGGACCCTGGACCACTTCGTTGAGGAACGGACCGGCATTCGTCTGCTCCGTCTGACTGTCCTCGTTGCGGCCGTTGTCGCAGCCCACCGGCGTGTTGTCCAGGCCGTACCCCGTGATCCGGATGGTCGTGGGCGCCGTGTCGCGCGACATACGGAAGAAATCATCCTGAGAGTGGATGGCCAGGAGACCGGTGTTCGAGTTCGGAGCGGTGTCGAAGACGGCGAAGTCGTCGCCGACCCCGCTGGCCGCCCATACCTCGTTACCCCGATCGATCGCGTACTGATCGTCCGGGTGCGCGAATTGCACGGTGCCGTCGCAAAGAGAGGACGGAACCTGGAACTCGAGCGTGGTCGAAGAGCCTCCGACACAGTGTCCGGCCATGATGTAGCCGTTGTTGGACACGATCCACCCCGTACATCCCGAGGGGACGACGCGGCCGGAACGCCGATCCGTCGACTGCACGCGGTCGTCCGGGCCGCAGAGGCTGCGAACGATCGGCTGCCCGCCGACCCACTCTCCCACGGTGACTTCCTCGATGCGAAGGAAGACGCCCTGGGCCTCGGGCGCAACATGGAGCTCGACCGCGACCGCGTCTCCGTTGAAGTAGGCGGTCCCGTAGTCGTAGTCGGCGAGGCTCTCGGCGTCGAGACGTTGCTGCCCTCCGTCCAGCAACGAGGTGAACGTGACGAAGCTGTCCGAACCGAGCGCGTGGGCGGCCACGTGGAGACGCATCCACGGCACGTCGGGGATTTCCACGACTTCGCGAACCGCGGCTCGGCTCTCGATCGCGGCTTCCGCGCGACCGTCGTGGCGGCCGGTGTCGAGCAGGTACGGCTCGACGTGATGTGGGATGGGTGCGGGCTGCGAAAGGGCCGAGGTCGCAAGAGCGATCACGATCCAGGGGCCGAGTCCGGCGATGGTCAGGCGTTTCATCGCTCGCCCCCTACTGCAGCGCCACGAGGACGAGAACGAGCCCGGTCCCCGCTTCGAGGGAGGTCATCGCTTTTCCCAGAATCGCTCCCTGCGTCCGGGCGGTCTCCGTCGCCTTCATCGCGTGACCCGGAGTATCGGAGGTCGTGAGAAGATCGCCCGGTCGAATCGGACCGTTCGCGGCGGTCGCCTACGCATAGACCCGGCCCGTGAGAGCGACGTTTTGTCCTCCGTCGAACGTGCCCTGTTGATGGAGGGTCAGACCCGGCCGCACTCCACCCGCGCCGCTGATCACGCCCGCGACCCGGGAATCGTAGGCGTCGCTCGAAAGCGCGAGCTGGCCGGGATTCGCGTCGTCGATGACGACGACCGAGCCCACGGGAAGCGCGCCGGCCGAAGACATCTCGAAGGGCTCCGCGAGGTCGGCGCCGCCGGTGATCTCGAGGATCTCGGTGGTGACCTGGCCGGCGACGTCCAACGCCGATTGGGGACTCGTCGTTCCGATGCCCACGTTGCCGGTCGCCCGGTAGAGGTCGCCGGCGTTCTGCGTCCAGTCACCGTCGTCCGCGACGTCCGCGGTCATCGCGTGGTCCGCTTCCTGGGCCCGCATCGCGAACGGGCTCGCGAGGAGCTGGGTGCGCGCAAGCTCGAGCTCGCCGTTGACCGAGACTCCGAGATACAGGGGGCTGCCGTCGAAGATCGAGATCGGCAACGCCACCGTGGCGCCGAGCGCGATCTGGAAGACGCCCTGGTTGACCGGCACGTTCACGTGCGATTCCGGTCCCCACACGACGTTACCGTTCGTGGCCGCGTCCCAGAGACGCACCTCGAGGCCCACGTTTCCTTCGACCGGAGTCGGCGGGATCAATGTGTCGTCGACGAGAAGACCCTGGAAGGCAATCTGCGACGGGACGGCGCGCCCGACCGGGCCGGGTTCGCCGATGGTGTCCGATGCCGCGTCGGCCGCGTCGACCTGACTCGGAAGAACGAAGCAACAAGCGATGGCGAGAGTCGCGACGAGCCGTACGAAGCCGCGCATGGTTCGAGCCTCCTCGAATAGGGTCGATGTTCTCAACGAATCTTCAGCATCTTCCGGGTCTGTGACCAATCGCCGACGTCGAGACGGTACAGGTAGACGCCACTGGCCACGGCGCTCCCCGTTTCGTCGAGCCCGCGCCAATGCACTCGGTAGCGCCCCGGCGCATGGGTCGCGTCGACGAGCGACGAGACCCGTCGACCCGCGACGTCGTAGATCGTGAGCCGGACCGGCGCCGAATTGGCGACGGAATATGCGATCGCGGTGGCCGAGGCGAACGGATTGGGGAAGTTCGGACGAAGGCGATTCACCCAGGCCGTGGGCCCGTCGGTCGTTCCCGGAACGTCGGTCGCCGTGATGGCGATGACGTTGGGCCAGAATCCTTCGCCCAGGGTGAAGCTCCCCCCGCTGACCCGGCCGACGACGCCCGCCTCCGCCACCGTCGCACCGAGCGTGTACGAGCCTCCGGACGCCGCGACGGCGCCTCCGGAGAACGCGACTCGTCTGAGCGAGAACCCGTGCGCCGCGTCGGCGGCCACGAACGAAATGACGAGAAGTGCTCCAAGCGAGAGCTTCGTCATGGATCCCCTCCTGCAAGTCCCGAAAAACGGCCTCTGATGCCCCTGTCAGCATGACGGAGACGACAGGGGCAGGTCAAGCGGACGCGCACCCGCCGTTCCCATCAGGGAGCGAACGTGATTCCCACGCCAGCGGATTTCGTGTAGCGATCGAATTCGAGAACGGAGTCGCCTCTCCCGTCGAAGTACTGCACGGTGGTGTACCAGCTCTTCCAGGACGAGATGAGGTTGATCCCGATCATGCCCAGAAACCGGGACTGGCCGCCCTCCACGTACAGAAAGGCCTTCTCCGACTTCCCGGTGAGACGGACGGTCCCGCCGACGCGGTCCGAAAACGCGCGATCCTCCAGGATCTTCTCGGTCTCGGGCGATACGTCGAACGCGTACCACAGTTGTGGTTCGAGGGTGAACTGGAGCCCCGCGAACGGCCCGACCAGTCGGACTTGAGCGAAGGCACGGTTCCAGGCTCGCGAGTCTTCACCCGCCACGCCGTTGGACTCGTGTTCCCACCCGAACTGGAGCAGCTCCCAGTCGAAGTAGACCTCCGGATTGAAGTCGTGGATCAGCGGGTCGGAGCCTTCCTGGAGGAGAACGCGACTCGTCTGCGTGTACCCGGCGTACAGGTGAATGGGATCGATCACCGAGAGGCAGACGGACAACTGGAACTTGAGCTGGGTATCCTCGGACGCCCAGTCGTCTGTGTTCAAGCCGGTGAAGTAGGGCCACAGAACGTAGTTCGGACGGTGCGCTTCGAAGTCTCCGGCCGTGGCCTGGGATGCCACGAGAAGCAGGAGCAAGGCGACGCCCATCGATCGGAAGCGGCTCATGTCAGGTGGTCTCCTTGGAGTCTCGGGACACAAATCGACGAGCAACCGAGAGTACCGGATTGGCCCACGGCCGGAAACCGGTGGGCCGCGGGCATGGGGTCAGGGAAGGCGCGCGACGTGTAGCCGCGAAGGCTCACCCGGCTCCGTCCACGCGAGGAAGCTTTCGGGGCCCACGAAAGCGAGCCGCGGGAAACCGGAGGCGCGATCGTTCGCGGTAGTCGCCGCCACGCGCGACCATCTTGCCGGCAGCCGTAACGCGGCGCACCCGGATTTCGGCTTCCTCCGTGGCGCTCTCCATCCAGCTGACGAGAAACGACCCGTCCGCCTGCGCTTCGAGATCGCAGCGGCCGATCGGATCACCGTGGTCGATTCGAAGCGGTGGCCCGAACGTGCGACCGTCGTCACGGGAGAGCGCGACGTTCACCTGAGGCGAGTCGCCGTCACCGCCGAGCGTGAACCAAGCGCACGCGACGATCTCCGAAGTCGCCGCGAGCGCCGGCCCGTCGACGGGGCAGCCCGAGATCTGCCAGCCGTCGGCGTGAATGGTCGCGGGCGCGCTCCATTCACCCGTGTCGCGGTCCATTCGACAGAAGGAGATGTCACGAACTTCGGACTCCGATCGATCGCGGTAGGCAACGACGAGTCCCTCCTTGGCCATCACCGCGTCGGTGGGGCAGCAATCGCACGTGCGATCGTCGAGCAACGTTTCTCCGGTGACGCTACCGTCCGGAAGGAGCCGCGCCGCGCGCAGGGTCATCGCTCCGGCCCCCTCTTCGCCGTGGCCGTGGCCCGCCGTGTCTCTTCCATCCAGCCACGCCACGACGAACTCGCCGCCCGGCGCCGGGGCGATCGTGACGAAGCCGTGCTCGGTCGGCGAGTCGTCACCGTGCGGGGCAACCGGCTCGCTCCAGGTGTCGCCGCCGTCACGCGACGTCGAAACGCGAATCCCGTACGCGTACGTCTCCTCTCCGCTCTGCACGCGCCAGTGGGCGGCGAGCGTCCCCTCCTCCGAGACGGCCATGGAGGCGAAGTCGGCCCAGTTCACGAACCAATCGGCGCCCTCGGCGATCGTCCTCGCGGGCGCCCAGCTCCCATCGGCGAAGCTCGCGAAACGAAGTGCGTTTCCGGCCGCCGTCGGCTCTACCCACGACAGGTAGACCTGTCCCCCCGCCCCGGCATGCAGGTCGGGCGTCTCGCTCCCGGGCGCGGCCGGCGGATCGAGGCCGAGGGACGCCCCGGACGTCTCCACGCTGCCGGAGCAGCCCGGTAGGCTCCAGAGGCCGACGGCGCCGACGGCGATCCAGCGGCAGATTTCGCGCATGTCTGGAACCATAATGCGGTGCCACCGGTACCGCAATCGACGGATTCGCTTCGCGCACCGCGCAATTGTCGCGGCGCGCATGACCAGCTACCTTGATCCCGCCGTCAAGAGTGGCTTCGAGGACGAACGTTGAACGAATCCCAGGCGCCGACCATCGATCCGGTCTGCGGAATGACCGTCGATCCGTCGACGGCCCCGTCCCTCGGTCTAGACGGCGAGACCTACTTCTTCTGCTGTCCCGGC
>JALGZO010000755.1 GCA_025774865.1 bacterium
GAGCGAGTCAGGAGGGCTCGCATCCAGGGTCTCGTCGTCGGCCGGCCCATGATATCCGAATACACGACCGAAAAGTCGTAAATCGGGGAGAGCCTCGCGGGCTGGCTGGTTCGCGCACCGGGGAGGATATGGGTCTGGGCCGGTTGGGAGTGCGTTGAGGGGGATGTCGCGAGGCCCTGCTGCATTCAGGGTAGACCTCCCGAGGCGGTGTTTCAAGTGGGCTGCCTCAGCCAGCCGAGAGCAGGGCTGGAGAGGTCTCGGCGCCTCGATCGGCACGGGGGGATTGCAAAAAGCGACGGATCCGCCGAGAAGGCGGTCACGAATGTCGAAGATTCGAGAGGACATCGAAGGAATCGACAGGCTTGCCGCTTGGTACGAATCGTGCGGGTCTCGGATTTGGCCATTCCCTGCCCGAAAGCGCGATCAATGCCCGGACGACAACGTGGCTTCACACTGATCGAGCTCATGCTCGTGGTGACGATCATCGGGATCCTGGCGGCCATTGCGATCCCGAGCCTCCACGGGATGACGAACCGAGCCCGAGTCGCGGAAGTGAAGCAGAACATGTTCTTGTTTCAGCTGACCCTGGAAGACTTCTCGACGCGGAATGACGGCGAGTATCCGGCGAATGGAGCCGCGACGACGGCCGAGGGCGCCCTCACCTACGGGCAGCTCTTGCCGGGAGCCGGCCCGTTTCCCAAGAACCCCTTCACAATGGCTCCGACGAGCCTCGATTGGTCGAACGCTCTGGGGACGATGCCGACCACCGATCCCGCGGGCGGCGTCGCGCTGAACGTGATCCAGACCGTCGGGGGCGGGGCGTTCGACGCGTACGAGGTTCGAGGCGAGGACGACCGAGGGGTCGGGCTGTCTCTCGTGCTCTCGAATCAGTGAATCGTCGCAGCGCGACCTCTACAGAAGAGGAGCCGCCCGGGGGGCGGCTCCTCTCTGGTGGACTCAGGTGTGCAGTGCGTCGACGTTATCGGAAGCGGACGATCTTCCGAGTCTCCGTCGCGCCCTCGCCACTCATCGTCACGAAGTAGACGCCGGCGGCCGCATTGCGCCCGTCGCTCCGGCGACCATCCCACGTCATTCGATGGGGACCGGCGGACAAGACGCCGTCGTAGAGAGTCCGCACACCTCGACCGCTGACATCGACCACGCGGAGCAGAACTCGTGAGCGCCGTTCCAGGCTCATCTGCACGGTCGCTGCGGTCGCGAACGGGTTCGGGTGAACTTCCGTGAGTCTCGCGGGACCCGGGTCGAGCGCCATCAGCTCGACGCCGACAGACGCGGGGTCGGAGTGGCTCCAGTCGGTGAAGCCCATGACCTTGCCCGCTTGAGCTCCGTCCGGATCGACCGGCAGCCCCAGCTCCGGGTAGAGAAGGTTGAACAGGGGTGCCTGGAACTCGTCGTCGTTCTCGAGCGCACAGCCTGCCGTCTCGGTGAACCACACGATCGCCCGCTTCATGGCCGAATCCTGCCAGCTACTGGCGCCGAGGCCCAGGCGGTCCAGCACGATCGTCGCGCAAACGGCGCCCTGGAGCGTGGTGGCCACGTTGCGCTCGCACGAGTAGGGCGGGGGGGCAAAGGGACCGCCCCGGTTCTGAGAGGCCGGGAGGACGCCGTCGACGTCGTACCCGTCGATGGTCGCGCCTACCGGATTGATCGGCCGCGGGCTGAGTGGATCAGGATGCCAGGTGTTGGTTTCTTCGTAGTTGAAGTCCGAGTAGGTGTCGCGATCACCCATCCAGCCCTTCCAGACGTCCACGGCTGCGGCCAAGTCCACAGGATCATTCGCGTACAGATCGATGAGAAGTCGCGTGAAGCCCGCAGTCGTGCCCCAGTTGTTGAGCCGAACTTCGTGAGCATCCACGATCGAGTCGGGACCGTCGATCGTAGGTGTATCCCGAAGCTCCAAGAGCTTGTTCACCAGGGTGACGTGGAGAGCCGGATAGTCGATCTCGAGATCCACGAGATCAGCGGCGACGATGTAGGCGCCGAGTCTCTGGCCGAGGGCCAATGACCGTCCGGTGTAGACCGGGTAGGTGGCGATCGTCACCAGGGCGGCAACGACGTCGTCCTGATAGGCTACGTCTCCGGTCCGGGCGTAGACGAGAGCCTTGGCGAGAATCGTCACGTTGCACGACTGAGTCTGATCCTCGAGTACTGGAGTGCAGGCCGGCTCGTTCGCCCGGTCCACGAGGTGGTCCCACGCCGGTCCCGAATTGGGGATTGCGGCGAGTTCCTCGGCTGAGATCCAGATTCCTTGATTTGCGGCGGAAACGGTCGGCAGCGCGACCAGGAGCAGCAGCGCAGCCGTGATTGTCGTTCTCGGGAACATGTGCACACCTCCGTCAGACAACATCCTATCGCACCCGAAGTACAGATTGCAATGACCCAATTGAAACACGAGTCATAGAGCCATTGTATATTGTCGCTTGATTGTGCGATCTCGGAAGCGGTGACGGTCCTCGCGAGATTCTGACTCCTTCTTGCGGATCAGGGGAGGGGGCTACGGATATTGCTCGCGATTCGGCAGCTCCGCGCTGCCCGTAGCGACGGCACCCGGCCCCAGGCCCGCGCCCGTCACGGTCCCCCTGAGGACACCGGTTTGTCTTGAGTTGCGGATGCCGACACGTACACTCGGCTCGGCGCAAACAGGGGGGAACCGGTGGCGGAATTCGACGGCCTCACGAGGAGCTTTCACGCTCATTTCACACGCGACGCCAAACAACGGCTGTATTGCGGGGTAGATCGGAATCTGGACGAGCTGACCGACCCCGGCCGGCAGGAAATGGACGCGAAGGTCGAGGAAGCCCGCGGCCTGGTGTCGGAGCTCGACGCGGTATCCCGCGGCGCCCTCTCCTTCGACCAGAACCTGGACCTCGATCTCGCCCGCTTGATGCTGGAAGCCGAGGTCCACGAGCTCACTTACGAGTTCAATGGGCGGACGGCGTCAGCGCAGAGGCCGACCGCGGCCGACGACATCGGCGACCCCCTCTTCCAGATGTTCGTTCTCGATCCCAGGCCGGTCGGCGATCGCCTCTCGGACATCACGTCCTGCATCGAGGGGATACCGGAGTACCTGCAAGCCCTGCTCGGTCGCCTCGAGGTGCCGGTGCGCCGCTGGGTGGGCATCGAGGTCGAGCAGGTGCGGGGACTTCCCGACCTCTTCTCGGCGCTGAACGATTGGGGGCGGCGGGAGGGGTGGTCCGATGCCGACCGCCTCCGCGCCGCGTGCGACCGAGCACAGGTCGCGCTCACCGACTACGTCGGGCGGCTTCGGGACCTCCCCGTGACGGATCACTTCCATCTCGGGTCCGACTGCGCTCGGAGAATCCTGGATCTCAGCGGCATCGAGATGTCCTTCGAGGAACTTCACCGTATGGCGTCGGACTTCCTCGTACGGATGCGATCGGAGATCGGCGAGCTCACCGAGCGTCTCGTGAAGAAGCACGGCCTGGTCGCAGGCACCACCCCGGACGAGCTCCACCGCTTTCTCGCGAAGCGCTACCGGGTGGAGCTCTCGGATGGCGATCTCGATCAGATCGTTCGTCGCTACGAGGAGGAGCGGGAGAGAATCCTCACCTTCATCGAAGATCGGAATCTCTTTCCCATCCTCGACGATCAGGACATGAGGATCCTGCGCACGCCGAAGTTCATGGAGCCGCAGATTCCGGCCGGCGCCATGACGGCGCCGCCACCGTTTCGCGAAGGGACTCGCCGGAGCTTGGTCTACCTGACGCTGTCCGAAGAGCTGCTGGACGAGCATACGGAGCTGACCGTCCCCGGGATGATGCTGCACGAGGGGATTCCGGGACACCACCTCCAGCTTGCGACCGCGGCCGCGCACCCTTCGGTCGTGCGCAGACACGTCGACGCGCGCGATCTGGCCGAAGGTTGGACCACGATGCTCGAGGACTACATGCTGGACGTCGGCTACGCGGCGGAGATCGCGGACGAGGTGCGGTTCGTCGGAAAGCGGGACATCAGTCGACTCGGGGCCCGAGTCGCGATCGACCTGTTCTTCATGACGGGAGATCGAAAGTATCTCGAGGTGGGCGTCGATTGCGACCTGTCATCGGACGATCCGTTCGTCGCGGCCGGGCATCTGCTTCGCACCGTCACG
>JALGZO010000756.1 GCA_025774865.1 bacterium
CATCGAGATGGTGATGCCGGGCGACAACGTGAAGATGGAAGTGGCTCTGGTCCAGCCCATCGCGATGGAGAAAGAGCTTCGTTTCGCGATCCGCGAAGGTGGTCGCACGGTGGGTGCGGGCGTCGTCACCGAGATTCTGGAGTAACGTGACTCGGGGTCTTCGGGGCGCATCGATGAGGACGGAGGCGTGTAGCTCAATCGGTAGAGCACCGGTCTCCAAAACCGGGGGTTGCGGGTTCGATCCCTGCCACGCCTGCCATACTTCCGCCCGCGGCTCCGGTCGGTGGCGAGAGGGAGCACGACGGGCGCAATGATCGCGAAGAGCAAGAAGTTCGTCACCGACGTTTACGTCGAGATGAAGAAGGTGAGCTGGCCGAGCCGGAACGAGCTCCGGGGCTCCACGGTGGTCGTGATCGTGACGGTCATCATTCTCTCCATCTTCATCGGGTTGGTGGACCGGATCCTCAGTCTCGGCCTCGAAAGGGTGTTGAGTTGACCGAATCGGAATCCCCCATCGTCGAGCCGGGTAAGGAGAGGACCATGAAGTGGTATGCGATCCATACCTACTCGGGTCACGAGAACAAGGTGAAGGGCAACCTGGAGCGGGCGATCGCAACGTCCGGCCTCGAGGATCATTTCGGCCGCATTCTCGTCCCGACCCAGGTCGTCACGGAGATGAGGAACGGGAAGAAGACGCAGTCCACGCGGAAGTTCTTCCCGACGTACATCATCATCGAGATGGATCTGGACGAGGACACCTGGCACGTCGTTCGGAACTGTCCGGGAGTGAGCCGTTTCGTCGGCAC
Organism: bacterium; assembly: GCA_025774865.1. Lineage (GTDB taxonomy): Bacteria > ARS69 > ARS69 > ARS69 > ARS69 > JALGZO01. The sequence continues at coordinate 807 of JALGZO010000756.1, forward strand.
GAAGTCGTCGAAGCCGGATCCTCTCCGGGGGGCCGAAGTCGATCGCATCCTCGGCCAGATCGAGGGCGCCAAGGACAAGGCGATCCCCGAGGTTCCGTTCCACGAGGGTGAGCACGTGAAGGTCGTCGATGGCCCGTTCTCGGACTTCACGGGCGTCGTCGACGAAGTGAACGCGGAGCGTGGAAAGCTGAAGGTCATGGTCTCGATCTTCGGTCGCGCCACGCCCGTCGAGCTGGATTTCCTCCAGGTTCAGGCGGTCTAGAGAGACTCGGTTCGAGCGGCCCGGCCAGGTGGCCGGCGCGTGCGCTCGCGCGAACGTTCGGTAGCAGCGAAGAAACGCAGGAAGGAACGAGGAATGGCCCCTCCGAAACGAGTGATGGCGCTGATCAAGCTTCAGATCAAGGCCGGGCAGGCGAACCCTTCGCCTCCGGTGGGGCCGGCGCTCGGCCAGCACGGCGTCAACATCATGGATTTCTGCAAGCAGTTCAACGACCGGACGAAGCAGCAGAGCGGCGTGGTCACCCCGGTGGTGATCACGGTCCACCAGGACCGGACGTTCTCCTTCATCACGAAGACACCGCCAGCGGCCGTGCTTTTGCTGAAGGCGCTCGGGATCCCGAAGGGATCCGGCGAGCCGAACCGGAACAAGATCGGCCGGGTGACGGCCGCGCAGGTCCGGGAGATCGCGGAGACGAAGATGGAAGACCTCAACGCGAACGATGTGGAAGCGGCCATGAAGATGGTGGCCGGCACCGCGCGCAGCATGGGGATCGAAACGCAGTAGGAGTTCGAGGGGCACACCACGGCCCGAACGTGGGAGGGAGGCAAGGCCTCTCGCGAACGAGGAGAGTCGTATGGGACACAGCCGGCGTTACGAAACGATGGCCGCGAAGCGTGACCCGATGTCGCGCTACGGCGTGGCCGAGGCGGTCAAGATGGTGAAGGAGAACGCCACCGCGAAGTTCGACGAGACGGTCGAGGTCGCGGCCAATCTCGGCGTCGACCCGCGGCACGCGGATCAACAGGTGCGAGGCACGGTCGCGCTGCCGCACGGAACCGGGAAGACCGTCCGGGTGCTCGTTCTCGCCCAGGGCGACAAGCAGAAGGAAGCCGAGGCCGCCGGAGCGGATTACGTCGGCGCGGATGATTTCATCGAGAAGATTCAGAAGGGCTGGACCGACGTGGACGTCGTCATCACGACCCCGGACATGATGGGGCGGGTCGGGAGGCTGGGGAAGATCCTCGGTCCCCGCGGACTCATGCCGAACCCCAAGAGCGGCACGGTGACCATGGACGTCGCGAAGGCCGTCGCCGAGGTGAAGGCGGGGAAGATCGAGTATCGGGTGGACAAGACCGGCAACGTCCAGGTCCCCGTGGGCAAAGCCTCGTTCGGCGAGGAAGCGCTCACTGAGAACATCCGCACGCTGATCGCCGAGCTTCAGCGCGTGAAGCCGTCCGCCGCCAAGGGGGCGTACTTCAAGAACGTCACCGTCAGCTCCACGATGGGTGCCGGCGTCCGCGTCGACGTCTTGGCCGAGCTGCAGAGCCTCAGTTAGGAGGGATCGATGCCGACGGCCCAAAAAACCGCTGCCATCGAGCAGCTCCGAGAGACGTTCGACGGTGCGACCGCGATCTTCCTCGCGGACTTCACCGGACTCAACGTGGAGAAGATCACCGATCTTCGTCGGAAGTGTCGCAAGGACGGGGTCGAGCTGACGGTCATCAAGAACACGCTCGCCATAAAGGCGTGCCGGGCGTTGGAATTGGAACAGCTCGAGCCTCATTTCCACGGGCCGACGGCGATGGCCGTTTCCACCGACGACCCGACCTCCCCGGCTCGCGTGTTGATCGACTTCAGGAAGGAGCACGAGCGGCCCCAGGTGAAGCTCGGGTTCGTGGACGGGCGGATCCTGACGGCGGCCGAGGTGGAGGCCCTGGCCAAGCTGCCCACGCGGGATCAGTTGATCTCCCAGGTGATGCAGCTCGCGCAGGCCCCGGCGTCGAACTTCGTCGCCGCCCTCCAGGACGTGATGGGCAAGGTCGTTCGCACCGTGGATGCGGTTCGCGACGGGATGGAGAAGGGCACGATCGCCGCCAAGGAGGCTCCCGCGGAAGAAGCGCCCGCGGAGGAAGCTCCCGCGGCCGAAGCTCCCGCGGCGGAAGCAACCGAAGAAGCTGCCGGAGAGGAAGCGGCGGCCGGCGACGAAGAAGCCGAGAGCGACGACAAGAAGGACGAATGAGGATTGCGGTGACTCAGCGCCGCTTAGTCGAAGGACCGTACCCGCAGTTGGAGGAAGCAAGAGATGTCTGAGAACGTGACCAAGGTCGTGGACATGATCGGCAACATGACAGTGCTCGAAGTTGCCGACCTCGTGAAGGAGATGGAAGACAAGTTCGGCGTCACCGCGGCCGCGCCCATGATGGCGGTGCCGGGGATGATGGCCGGTGGCGGTGCGGCGGTGGAGGAAGAGAAGACGGACTTCGACGTGGTGCTGGCGGCGATCGGGGACAAGAAGATCCAGGTCATCAAGGTCGTGCGTGCGATCACCGGACTCGGTCTGAAGGAAGCCAAGGAGCTCGTGGACGGCGCTCCCAAGGTGGTGAAAGAAGGCGTGGAGAAGGCAGAGGCCGAAGACCTCAAGAAGCAGATCGAGGAGGCAGGCGGCACCGTCGAGCTGAAGTAGCCGAGCGTGAACTCCGTGGAGCTCTGCGGGCGTCGGTCCCGCGGAGACACACTCGGAGCCCGGGTCACGGCCCGGGCGGCCGCACCATGTAGAAGGGTGAGATCTACCCCGGTCGAAGGAGATGGACTACGTGAGCACTAAGACCACTGAGTCGGTGACCACGAACGGAGCGCGGTTCGACTTTTCGAAGCTGACCTCGGTGATGGAGATCCCGAATCTCCTGGCCGTTCAGCTCGATTCGTTCCGCGACTTTCTCCAGCTGGAAATCGCTCCGGAGAAGCGTGACAAGAAGGGGCTCCAAGCGGTTTTCCAGGACATCTTTCCGATCTCGGACGCGCGGGGGAACTTCTCTCTCGAGTTCGTGTCGTTCAAGATCGGGAACCCCAAGTACACCGTCGAGGAGTGCCAGGAACGTGACCTGACGTTCGCGGTCCCGTTGAAGGCCACGCTCCGTCTCGTCGTCTGGGAGAGTGGTGGCGACGGCGAGAAGAAGATGAAGAACGTGATCGAGCAGGAGGTCTACCTCGGGGAGCTCCCGTTCATCACGGAAGGCGGCACGTTCGTCATCAACGGAGCCGAGCGCGTCATCGTCAGTCAGCTCCACCGTTCGCCGGGCGTCTTCTTCGACGAGGAGATCCACCCGAACGGGAAGCGTCTCTTCTCGGCCCGGATCATTCCGTATCGCGGTTCGTGGGTGGAGTTCAGTCTCGACATCAATGACATCATGTACGTGCACATCGATCGCCGCCGGAAGATCCCGGTCACGATCCTGCTGCGGGCGCTGGGGTACGTGACGGATCAGGAGATCCTCGCGCTCTTCTACGCCACGGACAACGTCAAGATCACGAAGTCGGCGTCCGCCCGAGACAACGATTTGATCGGCCGCACGCTCGCGGCCGACCTGATCAACACGGAGTCGGGCGAGCTGATCGGCGAGGCCAACGCCGACTTCACGCAGGACATGCTCACCGAAGCCCGCGAGCTCGGCTTCCGGGAGATTCTCTTTCTCGACAAGCCGGCCGGCGTCGCGGACACCGACATCATCATCAAGACGCTGCGGAAGGACCGGGCAAAGAGCCAGGAAGAGGCTCTCGCGAAGATCTACAATCTGCTCCGTCCCGGGGATCCGCCGTCGGCCGAGACCACGCGGGGTCTTCTGGACAAGCTCTTCTTCACCGCGCGCCGCTACGACCTGGCGAATGTCGGCCGGTACAAGCTCAACCGCCGACTCGATCTGGAAGTCGGCATTGACACGGTTACACTGACCCACGAGGACTTCCTCGCGATCATCCGGTACCTCGTCGACCTCCGCGCCGGCCGGGGCTACACGGACGACATCGATCACCTCGGCAACCGCCGGATCCGTTCGGTGGGCGAGCTCCTGGCGAACCAGTTCTCGGTGGGTCTCTCCCGGATGGCGCGGATCATCCGCGAGCGGATGAGCCTGCAGGACGCGGATCAGATCACGCCGTACGACCTGATCAACGCCCGGACCATATCGGCCGTCATCAAGACGTTCTTCGGCTCCAGCCAGCTCTCGCAGTTCATGGATCAGACGAACCCTCTTGCCGAGCTGACGCACAAGCGGCGTCTGTCCGCGCTCGGTCCGGGCGGCCTGACCCGGGAACGCGCCGGCTTCGAGGTGCGGGACGTCCACTACACGCACTACGGCCGGATCTGCCCGATCGAGACGCCCGAAGGTCCGAACATCGGGCTCATCTCGAGCCTCGCGACGTTCGCCCGCGTCAACGAGTACGGTTTCCTCGAGACACCGTACCGGCGCGTGAGGAGTGCGAAGGTGGGCGACGACATCGAGTACCTCGCCGCCGACGCCGAGGACCGCTGCATCATGGCCCAGGCGAACGAGGCCCTCGAGAAGAGCGGCAAGTTCCAGAACGACCGCGTGGTAGGCCGCCAGCGCGGCGACTTCCCGATCGTCGATCCGAAGCGCGTGGAGTACATGGACGTGTCGCCGAAGCAGCTCGTTTCCGCGGCTGCCGCACTCATCCCCTTCCTGGAGCACGACGACGCCAACCGCGCGCTCATGGGCTCCAACATGCAGCGGCAGAGCGTGCCGCTTCTCAAGACCGAGGCGCCTCTGGTCGGCACCGGGCTCGAAGAGAAGGTCGCGCGAGACTCCGGGGCCGTCGTCGTGGCGAAGCGGGGTGGCGCGATCGATTCCGTGACCGCCAACGCCATCTACATCCGTCACTTCGGCCGCAAGGTCGAAGAAGAGGATTTTACGGGCTTCGGCGGAATGGACATCTACCGTCTCACGAAGTTCCGTCGCTCGAATCAGGACACCTGCATCAACCAGCGGCCGCTCGTGTATCCGGGTGACCGCGTGAAGCGGGGCCAGATCATCGCCGACGGGCCCGCCACGTCGAAGGGTGAGCTCGCGCTCGGGGTCAACACCCTCGTCGCGTTCATGCCGTGGGAGGGTTACAACTTCGAGGACGCCATCCTCATCTCCGAGGGTCTCATTCGAGACGACCGCTTCACGTCCATTCACATCGAGGAGCTGGAGATCCAGGTCCGTGACACGAAGCGTGGCCCCGAGGAGATCACGAAGGAGATTCCGAACGTCTCGGAAGAGGCTCTCAAGAACCTCGACGAAGACGGGATCATCCGGATCGGGGCGCGCGTTCGGGCCGGCGACATCCTCGTCGGCAAGGTGACGCCGAAGGGCGAAACGGAACTCTCGCCCGAGGAGCGGCTGCTGCGCGCCATCTTCGGAGAGAAGGCCGGCGACGTCCGGGACGCTTCCCTCAAGGCGCCCCCGGGAATGGACGGCGTCGTGATCGACGTGAAGGTCTTCTCGCGCCGCGAGCGTGACGATCGCGGCAAGAAGGAAGAGAAGAAGAAAGTGGACCGCATCCGCCGCGAGGAGCGCCGGCGGCTCAAGAGTGTGACGGAACTGAGGAACGAACGAATCCTCGCCGTGCTCGACGGGATGACCGCGAAGCGCGTCGATGATCCGATCTCGGGCGCGTCGCTCATTCGGGCCGGTCGCAAGATCTCGGACAAGCTCTTCGAGGACTTGGACTGGGATGCGGTGCCGTGGACCGAGGGGATCACGTCGGACGAGGACATGAACACCCGGGTCCTGCGCATCTACGAGGCAGCCCGTCGCGTCGTGGAAGACATTCAAGCGACGGCGGAGAAGGAGATCGAGCGCCTTACCCGCGGCGACGAGCTCCCGCCCGGCGTCGTGAAGCTCGTAAAGGTCTACATCGCGCGGAAGCGCAAGCTGTCGGTCGGCGACAAGATGGCCGGTCGTCACGGCAACAAGGGCGTCGTCGCGATGATCATGGCCGAAGAGGACATGCCCTATATGCCGGACGGAACTCCGGTCGAGATCATCCTGAACCCGATGGGCGTTCCGTCACGAATGAACCTCGGGCAGATCCTCGAGACGCACCTCGGTTGGGCGGCGCACCTCTTGGATCAACCGATGGCGACTCCGGTGTTCGACGGAGCGTCGATCGACGAGATCAAGGACAAGCTCCGCGAGGCGGGTCTCCCCGAGTCGGGGAAGTCGCGTCTCTACGACGGTCGCACGGGCGACGTCTTCGACCACGAGGTGACGGTCGGCTACATCTATATGTTGAAGCTGTCCCACCTCGTCGACGACAAGATCCACGCGCGCTCGATCGGTCCGTACTCCCTCGTCACGCAGCAGCCGCTGGGCGGAAAGGCCCAGTTCGGTGGGCAGCGCTTCGGGGAGATGGAGGTCTGGGCGCTCGAGGCGTACGGCGCGGCTCACACGCTCCAGGAGCTGCTCACGGTGAAGTCGGACGACGTCGCGGGAAGGTCCCGCGTCTACGAGGCGATCGTGAAGGGGGACAACCCGCCCAAACCGGGTATCCCCGAGTCTTTCAATGTCCTGGTGAAGGAGCTGCAGGCACTCGCCCTCGACGTGCAGCTCGACGAGAACGAGTAGGCGTCGAGGCGGAACGGATCGCACCCCCGCGAGAACGGGGCGGTTTGAAAACAGGTTCGATTTCCTGAATGCAGGGGGGTCCGAGTGTTCGGATTCGCGGAACCGCGGGAAAAGAAGCAGATCTCCTACAGAGCTATGCGAATTCAGCTGGCGTCGCCGGAGACCATCCGTCAGGCGTCGCACGGCGAAGTCACGAAGCCGGAAACGATCAACTACCGTACGTTCAAGCCGGAAAAAGACGGGCTCTTCTGCGAGAAGATCTTCGGCCCGGTGAAGGACTGGGAGTGCAACTGCGGTAAGTACAAGAGAATCCGCTACCGCGGAGTGATCTGTGACCGCTGCGGCGTCGAGGTCACGCAGGCCAAGGTGCGGCGCGAGCGGATGGGTCACATCGAGCTGGCGGTTCCCGTCTCGCACATCTGGTATTTCAAGGGCGTGCCGAGCCGGATCGGGTACATGCTCGAGATGTCGGTGCGGGACCTCGAGCGCGTGCTTTACTACGAGTCGTACGTGGTGATCGATCCGGGCGACACTCCTCTCAAGGAGAAGCAGCTCATCACGGAGGACGAGTACCTCGAGCTCACCGAAGAGTACGGGGACGCGTTCGTGGCCGAGATGGGTGCCGGCGCCGTCAAGAAGCTCCTGTCCTCCATCGACGTGGAAGAACTCTCGGCCGAGCTGCGCGCGCACGCCAAGGTCGAGACGTCGGTGCAGCGGAAGAAGGAGATCCTGAAGCGTCTCAAGGTCGTGGAGGCGTTCCGCCACTCCAAGAATCGACCGGATTGGATGATCCTCGACGTGATTCCGGTGCTGCCGCCGGATCTGCGCCCGCTCGTGCCGCTCGAGGGTGGGCGGTTCGCCACGTCCGATCTGAACGATCTGTATCGTCGCGTGATCAACCGGACGAATCGCCTCAAGAAGCTCATGGACATCAAGGCTCCCGAGGTGATTCTCCGCAACGAGAAGCGGATGCTGCAGGAAGCGGTCGACGCTCTCTTCGACAACGGTCGTCGTAGCCGCGCGGTCCGCGGTCCCGGCAACCGTCCGCTCAAGTCGCTCTCCGACATGCTCAAGGGGAAGCAAGGCCGCTTCCGCCAGAACCTGCTCGGGAAGCGGGTGGATTACTCCGGCCGCTCGGTAATCGTCGTCGGCCCGGACCTCAAGGTCCACCAGTGCGGACTACCGAAATCCATGGCCTTGGAGCTCTTCAAGCCGTTCATCATCAAGCGGCTCGAGGACAAGGGCTACGTGCAGACGGTCAAGAGCGCGAAGAAGCTCGTGGAGCGGGAGAAGCCCGAGGTCTGGGACATCCTGGAAGAGATCATTCAAGATCATCCGGTGATGCTGAACCGCGCCCCGACGCTCCACCGTCTCGGCATCCAGGCGTTCCAGCCGGTGCTCGTGGAGGGTAAGGCGATCCGCCTCCATCCCCTCGTCTGCACCGCGTTCAACGCCGACTTCGATGGCGACCAGATGGCCGTGCACTTGCCGCTTTCGTTCGAGGCCCAGCTCGAGGCGCGCGTGCTCATGCTCGCGTCGAACAACGTTCTGTCGACGGCCAACGGCCGCCCGATCATGTCCGCATCGCAAGACATGGTTCTCGGCTGCTACTACCTCACGATGGGATTGCTGCCGGAAAACGAGCGGAAGAGGCCGATGGCGTTCGCATCGCCCGAGGGGGCGCTCGCCGCGCTCGAGGAGAAGGTCGTGCGGCTGCACGAGAAGGTACGCGTGCGCGTCGAGAACGAGACCGTCGAGACGACCCCCGGTCGGGTCATGTTCAACGAGATCCTTCCCGACCTCGTCCCGTTCATGAACGATGCCCTCGACAAGAAGACGCTGGAACAGCTGGTCCACGATGTCTATCGCCGCTGCGGGCGGCACGAGACCAGTATCTTCCTCGACCAGATGAAGCGGACCGGTTTCCACTTCGCGACGGTGGCGGGCCTGACTGTCGGCATCGACGACGTCCGCATTCCGGCCGAGAAGACGGAGCTCATCGACGCCACGGCGAAGGACATCGAGAAGATCCTGGATGACTACGCGAAGGGCGCCATCACGGACTCGGAGCGTTACAACAAGATCATCGACACGTGGACGCAGACCACGACCGCCGTCTCCGAGGTCATGTTCAACGGGATGGCGGGCGATCAGGAAGGCTTCAACCCCATCTACATGATGGCCGTTTCCGGTGCCCGGGGCTCGCGCGAGCAGATTCGCCAGCTCGCCGGGATGCGTGGTCTGATGGCCAAGCCGCAGAAGAAGCTGACCGGATCGATCGGCGAGATCATCGAGCAGCCGATCATCTCGAACTTCCGCGAGGGATTGACCGTGCTCGAGTACTTCATCTCGACGCACGGGGCGCGGAAGGGTCTGGCCGACACCGCCCTCAAGACTGCGGACGCCGGCTACCTCACGCGGCGTCTCGTGGACATCGCGCAGGATGCGATCATCACCGAGTTCGACTGCGGCACGATCATGGGCATCGACACGAAGCCTCTCAAGGACGCGGAGGAAGTGATCGAGCCGATCGGTGACCGGGTACTCGGCCGCGTGCTTGCGGAGGACGTGATCGACCCGCTCAACGACCAAGTCCGGTACGAAGCGGGTCAGGTGCTCGAAGAGGCTGAGGCCGCGGAGATCCAGCGCCTGCACGATGAGCGAGGGCTCGAATCCTGCGTGATCCGCTCGGTGCTGACGTGCGAAGCGCGTCGCGGCGTGTGCGCTCGCTGCTATGGACGAAACCTCGCCACGTCCAGGATGGTGAATGTCGGAGAGGCCGTCGGCGTCGTCGCGGCCCAGTCGATCGGCGAGCCGGGCACGCAGCTCACGCTGCGGACCTTCCACATAGGCGGAACGGCCATGCGGATGGCGGAGCAATCGGTCGTCATGACGAAGACGAACGGCACGGCCAAGTTCGTGTCGGTGCGGACCGTCAAGGGTGAGGACGGAGCGCTCGTCGGGATCGGCCACCACGGCGAGATCGAGGTGCACGACGATCGCGGCCGCATCCGGGCGCGCTACCAGGTTCCTTACGGCGCCACGCTGACCGTGGCGGACGGGAAGCCCGTATCCAGCGGGCACAAGTTGTTCGAGTGGGATCCCTACGCCTCCCCGATCCTGTCGGATCGGAAGGGCACCGTGGAGTTCGTCGACATCGTCGACGAGGTGACGGTGCGCGACGAGCTCGACGAGAAGACCGGGCTCCGGCAGCGCGTCATCATCGAGCACAAGGAGAAGTCGCTGCACCCGCACATCCACATCCTGGATAAGAGCGGGCGGGCGATGGTCAAGTACCCGATTCCCACGGGCGCCCGAATCCTCGTGCACGACGGACAGCAGGTGGCGGCGGCTACCGTCCTGTCGAAGATTCCCCGGGAGATCTCGAAGACGCGGGACATCACCGGCGGTCTGCCGCGCGTGGCGGAGCTGTTCGAGGCGCGCAAGCCGAAGGACGCCTCCGTGGTGACGGAGATCGACGGGGCCGTCGAGTTCGGCGGCGTCTCTCGTGGATTCCGAAAGGTGCTCGTCAAGGGTGACGGGATCGAGCACGAGTACCTCGTGCCGCAGGGGAAGCACCTCCTCGTCCACGAGGCTGACTACGTTCGTGCCGGTGATCGTCTCTGCGAGGGGCGGATCAATCCGCACGACATCCTCAAGATCAAGGGCATCAACGCCGTGCAGGAGTACCTCCTCAACGAGATCCAGGAGGTCTATCGACTGCAGGGCGTGCAGATCAACGACAAGCACATCGAGACGATCGTGCGCCAGATGCTGCAGAAGGTCCGGATCGAGGATCCCGGCGACACGAACTTCCTCGAGGGCGACATGGTGGACAAGGCGCAGGTCCGGGACGAGAACGACCGCGTCGAGACCGAAGGCGGAACGCCGGCCACCTATCAGCCGCTCCTCCTCGGAATCACGAAGGCGAGCCTCTCCACGGAGAGCTTCATCTCTGCCGCGTCGTTCCAGGAGACCACCCGCGTCCTCACCGAGGCCGCGATCAACGGATCGACCGACCGTCTCAGCGGGCTCAAGGAGAACGTGATCATGGGCAACCTGATCCCGGCCGGAACCGGAATCGGGCGTCTGAGATCGGTCAAGATCCAGGTCGAAGTGCCGGAGGAAACGACCGACGAGGCGCCAGCAGCGCCGGCCGCACCGCTGGAGAAGGTCGAGTCACAGTCCTAGGGGAGCGACCGGCGAGGAACCAGACCAGGGGAGGGGCCCGTGCTCAGACAGTGCTCGGGCCCGCTTCCTTTTGGGGTTCTTCTACGGGTGTGAGGTGCGGGCCCTGCGCAAACTGCGCGCGGGCCCCTCTCCGGTGCGGTTCGGCGCGGGCCTATCGGGGTCGGTCCCGGAGGGGGGCGGCGGCCCGGATCTCGCCGCGTGCGGGATCTGCGCCGCGACGTGGCGCGATCGGCCACCACCCCTGAGCACGGACCCCTCCCTGGTCTGACCCTTGGCCGGCCTCCAGCCCCGCCAACAGGGGTTGACTCGGACCCCCGCACCCCATATTATTCTCGGCCGGTCTGCACTAACCCGGGAAAAGCCGTCCAGGGCCCTTTTCGGTGGCCGAGGGCGGAGAAAACCCTTTTCGCGTGCTCCGCGGGAGGACGTTTTTTTGCCGACGATCAACCAATTAGTCCGACGAGGTCGGCGGCCGCAGAGGAGCAAGACGTCCTCGCCCGCTCTGAAGTCCTGTCCTCAGAAGCGGGGGGTGTGCACCCGCGTGTACACGACCACACCGAAGAAGCCGAACTCGGCGCTTCGAAAAGTGGCTCGCGTGCGCTTGACGAACGGGATCGAGGTCACGGCCTACGTTCCTGGCGAAGGGCACAACCTGCAGGAGCACTCGATCGTGCTGATTCGCGGCGGTCGGGTGAAAGACTTGCCGGGTGTGCGGTACCACATTATCCGAGGCGCTCTCGACTCTGCGGGAGTCGATTCGCGTCGGCAGGGCCGTTCCAAGTACGGAGCGAAGCGGCCCAAGTAAGTCGAAGCCCGGACGGTCCGGGTAGTCGGACGAGGCTTCTTCCGGAGACGACATGCCGAGACGAAGAGAAGTCCCGAAACGAGAGATCCTGCCGGATCCCCGGCACGGATCGATGATGGCGGCCAAGTTCATCAATTGCATCATGAGCGCCGGCAAGAAGAGCACGGCCGAAATGGGTTTCTACCGGGCCATGGACTTCATCGAGGAGAGAACCGGCCAGTCGGGCCTCACCGTGTTCAAACAAGCGGTGGCGAACGTCAAGCCCGTCCTCGAAGTGAAGTCGCGCCGAGTCGGCGGGGCCACCTACCAGGTGCCGGTAGAAGTTCGTCCGGAGCGCCGGCAGGCATTGGCCTTTCGATGGTTGCTGGGTTTCGCGAGGGCACGGAACGAGAGTTCCTTCGCGGAGAAGCTCGCAGGTGAGCTGATGGCCGCTTCCAAGAACGAGGGGGCGTCGATCCGCAAGAAGGAAGAAACGCACCGCATGGCCGAGGCCAACAAGGCATTCTCGCACTACCGCTGGTAGCCCTTCCGGGCCGGGCGAGCCGCCCGGCCTCGAAGAATCCTGGCGGTCGAGAGAGCCTCGAGGCCCCGCTCGGCGGGCACGAGAGCGCGATCACCGCGGGGATTCGGACCTCCTGAAGAGCCGAACCACCCGATCACGAGGCGGGAATCCGCGCGTCACCGGTCGATTTCGGCCGGCTCACGCGGTCGCCCCTGTCGCCGGAGCACGAGTAGGAAATCATGACGCGAACACATCCGCTGAGCCAGGTCCGCAACATCGGCATCATGGCGCACATCGATGCCGGGAAGACCACGACCACGGAGCGCATCCTGTACTACACGGGACGCTTGCACCGGATGGGCGAGGTCCACGACGGCGCGGCGACGATGGACTGGATGGATCAGGAGAAGGAGCGGGGGATCACCATCACCTCGGCCGCCATCACCGCCGACTGGAAGGGCTACAAGATCAACCTCATCGACACTCCGGGCCACGTCGACTTCACGGTCGAGGTGGAGCGGAGCTTGCGCGTACTCGACGGCGCCGTCGCCGTCTTTTGCGCCGTCGGCGGAGTAGAGCCGCAGTCGGAGACGGTCTGGCGTCAGGCCGACCGGTACGGCGTCCCTCGCATCGCATTCGTGAACAAGATGGATCGTGTCGGGGCGGAGTACGGGGCGGTTATCAGTTCGATCCGCGAGCGGCTCGGAGCGAAGCCGGTTCCCCTTTATCTCCCGATGGGCGAAGGCGTGATGTTCAACGGCATCATCAGCCTCATCACGATGCGGGCCTACGTCTACCACGAGGAAAGCCACGGGATGACCTTCGACGAGATGGACATCCCGGGAGGCCTCATGGATGTCGCTCGCGACGCCCGTACGGAACTGATCGAGTCGGTGGCCGACCACTGCGACGATCTCATGGAGCGCTACCTGGACGGTCAGGAGATCGCGCCCGAGGAGCTCAAGAAGGTCATCCGCGAGGCCACCATCGATCTGTCGATCGTTCCCGTCTTCTGCGGCTCTGCGTTCAAGAACAAGGGAATCCAGAGGCTTCTGGACGGCGTCGTGGACTACCTTCCCTCGCCGGCCGACGTGCCCCCGGTCGAGGGTCACGAGATGGGCGCTGAAGGCACGGGGAAAGTCGTCCGACCGGCCAGCGACGACGAGCCGGTGTCGCTCCTGGCGTTCAAGATCATGTCGGACCCCTACGTGGGCAGGCTCACGTACTTCCGGGTCTACTCGGGCACGGTTCGCACCGGTCAGCACTTGCTCAACGCGACGACCGGAAAGAAGGAGCGGATCGGGCGCCTCCTGGAGATGCACGCGAACAAGCGCGAGGAGCGGGAGGTCGTGCATGCCGGCGACATCGCCGCCGCCGTCGGCTTGAAGAACACGAAGACGGGGAACACCCTCTGCGACCTCGAACACCCGCTCATTCTCGAATCGATGACGTTCCCGGACCCGGTCATCTCCGTGGCGATCGAGCCCAAAACGAAGGCGGACCAGGACAAGCTGTCCATGGCGCTGACGAAGCTCGTGGAAGAGGACCCCACGTTCCGGGTCCGTACGGACGAAGAGACCGCGCAGACCATCATCTCGGGGATGGGGGAGCTCCACCTCGAGATCCTGGTGGATCGCCTGATGCGCGAGTTCAACGCGGACGCGACGGTGGGTCGCCCGCAGGTCGCCTACCGCGAGACGCTCCGGCGGCCGCACACCGTGAACCGGCGCTTCGCGAAGCAGACGGGCGGCAAGGGGCAGTTCGCCCACGTCGTGATGGACGTGGAGCCGGGCCAGGCGGGCCAGGGGTTCGAGTTCGTCAACCTCATCAAGGGGGGCTCGATCCCCAACGAGTACATCCCGGCGGTCGAGCGGGGAGTGCGCGATGCCATGGAGGGCGGCGTTCTGGCCGGCTACCCGGTCGTGGACATCCGGGTGACCCTGAAGGACGGCTCGTATCACGAGGTCGACTCGAGCGAGATGGCCTTCCGGGTCTGTGCCTCCCAGGCGTTCCAGGAGGGCGCGAAGAAGGGTAGTCCGGTCCTTCTGGAGCCCCATATGGACGTGGAGGTCGTGGTTCCGGGCGAGTACGTGGGAGACGTGATCGGAGACTTGAACTCCCGCCGGGGCAAGATCGCGGGGACGGTCCTCCGGAAGGACGTCCAGGTGGTCGCGGCGACGGTCCCCCTCTCGAGCATGTTCGGGTACGCGACCGCCCTGCGGTCGGCCACCCAGGGGCGGGCCATCTACTCGATGCAGTTTTCCAGGTACGAGCCGGTGCCTCAGAAAATCGCGGAGGAGGTTATTGCCCGCGTGACAGGAGTGACTCGGGTCGCCTAAGATGGGGCCCCTTTTGGGTCGGATCGTGATCTAAAGGAATGCGCTCTCCGGGCGCGGGAGAACGTGGCGAACCGGGCCCGGAGTCGAGGAGAGGAACGAAGAAATGGCCAAGGCGAAGTTCGAGCGTACGAAGCCGCACGTGAACGTAGGCACGATCGGTCACGTGGATCACGGGAAGACGACGCTCACGGCGGCGATGACGCGTGTACTTTCGGAAACGGGGTTGGCTGACTACATCGACTTCGACTCGATCGACAAGGCCCCGGAAGAGCGCGAGCGCGGGATCACGATCGCGACGGCGCACGTGGAGTACCAGTCGGAGAACCGGCACTACGCTCACGTGGACTGTCCCGGTCACGCGGACTACGTGAAGAACATGATCACGGGTGCGGCTCAGATGGACGGCGCAGTCCTGGTGGTTTCGGCGGCGGACGGTCCGATGCCTCAGACCCGTGAGCACATTCTTCTGGCTCGTCAGGTGGGCGTTCCCTGCATCGTGGTCTACATGAACAAGGTGGACATGGTGGACGATCCGGAGCTTCTGGACCTGGTGGAGCTCGAGGTTCGTGAGCTTCTGTCGAAGTACGAGTTCCCGGGAGACGACATCCCCGTGGTTCGTGGCTCGGCGCTGAAGGCGTTGGAGAACCATAGGGATGAGGAACACACGAAGTCGATTCACGAGCTCTTGCAGGCGCTGGACGAGTACGTCCCGATGCCTGACCGCCCCAAGGACAAGTCGTTCCTGATGCCGGTGGAAGACGTTTTCTCGATCACGGGTCGGGGGACGGTGGGCACGGGCCGGATCGAGCGGGGCACGGTCCACGTGGGGGACAAGGTGGAGCGAGTCGGTCTGAAGGAGACTCGGGAGACGGTGGTTACGGGCGTGGAGATGTTCCGGAAGCTTCTGGACGCGGGTGAGGCTGGCGACAACGTGGGCCTTCTTCTTCGTGGTATGGAGAAGGACGAGCTGGAGCGGGGGATGGTTCTGGCGGCTCCCGGTAGCGTGACTCCTCACACGAAGTTCATGGGCGAGATTTACGTTTTGACGAAGGAGGAGGGTGGTCGTCACACGCCTTTCTTCAACAACTACCGTCCTCAGTTTTACTTTCGGACGACGGACGTGACGGGCAGCGTGACGTTGCCGGAGGGCATCGAGATGGTGATGCCGGGCGACAACGTGAAGATGGAAGTGGCTCTGGTCCAGCCCATCGCGATGGAGAAAGAGCTTCGTTTCGCGATCCGCGAAGGTGGTCGCACGGTGGGGGTGGTCGCACGGTGGGCGCGGGCGTCGTCACCGAGATTCTGGAGTAACGATGGCCACGATGACCCAGAAGATCCGGATCCGGCTGAAAGCCTACGATCACGTGATCCTCGACAGGTCGGCCGCGGAGATCGCCCGCACCGCGGAACGTACCGGGGCAAGGATCGCGGGTCCCGTGCCACTCCCGACCAAGAAGACCATCTACACGGTGAACCGTTCGCCGCACATCGACAAGAAGTCGCGCGAGCAATTCGAGAGGCGCATTCACAAGCGTCTCATCGACATTCACCAATCTACGCCGCAGACGGTGGATGCGCTCCAGCGCCTCGACCTGCCCGCGGGCGTAGACATCGAAATCAAGGTCTGAGGGCGGTAGTCGCGATGATCCACGGCATCCTCGGCCGCAAGAAGGGCATGACCCAGGTCTTCACCGACGAAGGGAAGGTCGTTCCCGTCACGGTGATCGAAGTGGAGACGTGCAAAGTGGCCCAGGTGAAGACAGTCGAGAGCGACGGCTACACCGCCGTCCAGCTCGGGACGGGCGCGACGACCGAGAGGCGGATCGGCAAGCCGCGCACCGGCCACCTCGGGAAGCACGGGATCGAACCTCTGCGGCGCCTGCGGGAGTTCCGCATGGAATCCGTGGAGGGTCTCGAGCCGGGCCAGGAGATCAAGGCGGAGGACGTGTTCACCGAGGGCGAGCGCGTCGACGTGCGGGGGCGTTCGAAGGGTCGCGGTTTCGCGGGTACGATCAAGCGTCACAACTTCCACCGCGGCGACATGACCCACGGGGGCATGGCCAAGCGTCGTCCGGGGGCGATCGGACAGTGCGCTACGCCGTCTCGCGTTCTCAAGGGAAAGAAGATGTCCGGTCAGATGGGCAACCGGTTTCTGACCGTTCGCAACCTCGAGCTGGTGCGGATCGACGCCGAGAACCACTACCTGCTTCTTCGCGGAGCGGTGCCCGGCCCGATCAACGGCGAGGTCGTGATCCAGAAGACCAAGAAGGGCGTTCGCGTAGCCAAGTACGCGAGCAGCAAGTAGGCGGAGTCGACCATGGCGCAGGCAGCTCTCTTCACTTCGGGCGGTGACAAATCCGGTACGCTGGATCTGCCCGAGGACGTCTTCGGGATCGAGCCGAACGAGCACGCGGTCTGGGAAGCGGTCGTGAACTTCCAGGCGAACCAGCGTCAGGGCACCGTCAAGACCAAGACGCGTGGGCTCGTGAACCGCTCCAACTCGAAACCGTGGCGGCAGAAGGGAACCGGGCGAGCGCGCGCCGGGACGTGGCGAAGCCCCCTGTGGGTGGGTGGCGGCACCACGCACGGCCCTCAGCCGCGAAGCCACAGTTACCGGCTGCCCAAGAAGATCCGCCGGCTGGCGCTCAAGTCCGCGTTCTCGGACCGGGCGGCCGCGGGCCGAGTCGTCGCCATCGAGAACCTCGAGCTCGAGGGGATCAAGACCAGCGAGCTCTGGAAGCTGCTCGACAAGATGGAGCTGGCGCAGAGCAAAGTCCTGATCCTCGTCGAGGACCTCGACGAAAAACTGGCGCTTTCCGCCCGCAACATTCCGAACGTGATCGCGATGCCGGCGCGCGAGGTCAACACCTACACCATCGTGGCCGCCGAGTGGATCCTGATCACGAAGGGTGGTCTATCCCGAATCGAGGAGGTCTTCGCCTGATGCATGCGCGCGATGTCCTCCGGCGCCCGCTTCTCACGGAGAAGGCGACGATCGGCCGAGAGGTCGCGAACGAGTACGCGTTCGAGGTGGATGGCTCGGCGAACAAGATCGAGATCAAGAACGCGATCGAGCGGCTGTTCAATGTGAAGGTCACGAAGGTCCGCACCATGAACATGACGGGCAAGCTCAAGCGAATGGGTGCCCACCAAGGCCGCCGGTCCGGTTGGAAGAAGGCCCTGGTCACCCTGACGGAGGGGCAGACTCTCGACATCTACGAGCAGTAATCGCTCGTGACAGGAAGTCGTTCGCCGCACCGGTGGCAGTGTCCGCGCCGGTAAGGGTATCGCCCCCGACCCGGGGGGAATGACCCCGAACGGTTCTGATTCGCCCGTTCCAGGGCAAGTTCGAACCTCTCGATGAGCCGATGGGTGCGGCGGCAGAAAGCGGACGCGAGGAAGGGAAAAATGGGGATCAAGAAGTACAAACCGTATACGCCTACGCGCCGGTTTCATACGTCCTCGGACTTCGCCGAGATCACGAAGACCGAGCCGGAGAAATCGCTGCTGGAGTCGCTCAAGAAGTCGGGCGGACGGAACCACCACGGTCACATCACGTCACGGCACCGTGGTGGCGGGCACAAGCGTGCGTATCGTCGTATCGACTTCAAGCGAGACAAGCACGACATACCGGCTCGCGTCGCGTCGATCGAGTACGACCCGAACCGCAACGCACGGATCGCTCTACTCGTCTACGCCGACGGGGAGAAGCGCTATATCATCGCGCCGCTCGGGCTGTCGGTCGGAGACACCGTGACCTCCGGCGTCGACGCTGACCTGCGGACCGGTAACGCGCTGCCGCTGTCGAAGATTCCGCTGGGAACCCTCGTGCACGCGATCGAGCTTCGTCCCGGGCAGGGCGCCAAGATCGCGCGCGGCGCGGGGACCTTCGCGCAGGTAATGGCGAAGGAGGGCAAGCTGAGCCTCTTGCGCCTGCCTTCGGGTGAGGTGCGCAAGGTGCAAGCCGCCTGCTTCGCCACCGTCGGACAGGTCGGTAACGAAGAAGCGCAGAACATCGTCATCGGGAAGGCCGGCCGGTCTCGCTGGCTCGGCCGTCGCCCGCGCGTTCGCGGCGTGGCGATGAACCCGATCGACCATCCGATGGGCGGGGGCGAGGGAAGAGCTTCCGGTGGCCGCCACCCCTGCACCCCGTGGGGAAAGCCCACGAAGGGCGCAAAGACGCGCCGGCCCAAGAAGTCCTCCAACCAGATGATCGTGAAGAGGAGGAAGAAGTAGCATGGCGCGATCTCTGAAGAAGGGACCGTTCGTAGACGACAGCCTCGCCGCGAAGATCGCGGCCATGAACAAGTCCGGTGACCGGCGAGTCGCCAAGACCTGGGCTCGTCGCTCGACGATCACTCCGGAATTCGTCGGTCACACGCTGGCGGTCCACAACGGGAACAAGTTCATCCCGATTTACATCACGGAGAACATGGTGGGGCACAAGCTGGGCGAGTTCGCCCCCACTCGGACGTTCCGCGGCCACTCCGGCAAGACCGGCAAGGCTGAAAAGGCGAAGAAGTAGGGCGAGGCGATCATGGAGTCGAAGGCCATAGCCAGGCACATGCACATCAGCCCGCGGAAGATGCGGCTCGTCGTGGATCTGATCCGGGGCCGCAACGTGGAGTCCGCGTTCACGATTCTGCGGGCCACGCGGAAGAAGGCTTCCCCCATGGTGGAGAAGCTCCTGCGTTCGGCCGTGGCGAACGCGCTCTACTCGGGTGACGACGTAGAGGAAGGACCGAAAGTCAGCGTCGACGAGCTCTTCGTGAAGAGAGCCTTCGTGGACGGCGGTCCCATCATCAAACGCTTCCGGCCCCGGTCGATGGGCCGCGCCACGCGGATTCGGAAGCGCACGAGCCATTGCACGATCATCGTCGGGACGAAGACAGCGCCGGCGGCACAGACCGCTTCCTAGCGGCACGGGAGGATCACGTGGGACAGAAGACCCATCCGGTCGGACTTCGTCTGGGGATCGTGAAGACCTGGGACTCGCGTTGGTTCGCTGGTCGCGACTTTGCGGACATCCTGGAAGAGGATCTGATGATCCGGAAGTACCTGAACAGCCGCCTCTCGCAGGCGGGCGTGTCCAAGGTCGTGATCGAGCGTAAGGCGAAGAAGGTCACGATCGTGATCCACACGGCGCGTCCCGGCATCGTGATCGGGCGCAAGGGAGCTCAGGTGGACCAGATTCGCGACGAGCTCCAGTCGGTTACGGGGCGCGACGTCTACATCGAGATCCAGGAGGTCGACAAGCCGGAGGTGGATGCCCGGCTCGTGGCGGAGCACATCTCCCGGCAGCTGTCTCAGCGCGTGGGCTTCCGGCGCGCAATGAAGAAGGCAGTCTCCTCGGCCATGCGGCGCGGCGCTCTCGGAATCCGCGTTGCGTGTGGTGGGCGTCTCGGCGGCGCCGAGATGGGGAGAAGCGAGATGTACCGGGAAGGGCGCGTGCCGTTGCACACGCTACGGGCCGACATCGACTATGCGTCGGTCACCTGTCGTACGACGTACGGCACGATCGGCGTCAAGGTCTGGATCTTCAAGGGTGAGATTCTCACGAAAGTGGGTATGGAGAAGGAGCACGCCATGACCGCGCCGGCGATCTCCACGCCCACCGGGGCACCGTAGTCATGTTGATGCCGAAGCGGTCGAAGTTCCGCAAGATGCAGAAGGGCCGCATGGGCGGCTCTGCGCACCGAGGTTCCAAACTGGACTTCGGCCAGTACGCGCTGCAGGCGATGGAGCCGGGTCGGCTCACGAGCCGGCAGATCGAGGCGGCGCGAGTGGCTCTGACGCGTCGCGTGAAGCGAGGCGGCAAGATCTGGATCCGGGTCTTTCCCGACAAACCCATGACGAAGAAGCCGGCGGAAACGCGCATGGGCAAAGGGAAGGGATCACCGGAGTTCTGGGTGGCGGTGGTGAGGCCGGGGCGCATCCTGTTCGAGCTCGAAGGAGTGGACCAAGCTCTCGCCAAGGAGGCGATGGAGCTGGCTCGGCACAAGTTGCCGATCAAGACCCGTTTCATCACGCGAAGCGCTTTCGCGACGGAGCAATAGGACGCCATGAAGATCGATGAGATGCGTTCGATGACGGTGGACGAGCTTCGGGCCAAGCTCACTCAGCTCGACGAGGAGCAGTTCAACCTTCGGTTTCGGCTGACGACTCAGCCGCTGGACGATCCTCTCCAGATCCGCAAGGTGCGCCGCGAGATCGCGCGCGTGAAAACCTTGATCCAGGAGAAGGAGATGGAGGCCAGTAGGGCGGAGAAGGTCTCATGACCATGGAAACGAAATCGAGAGCCAACCGCAAGTCGCGTACCGGTGAGGTCGTGACAACGGGAGCGGACAAGACGATCGTCGTTGCGATCCGCCACCGCGTTCGGCACCCGCTGTACGGCAAGACCATCAACCGGACGTCGAAGATCATGGTGCACGACGAGAAGAACGAATGCGCCGTGGGTGACACCGTGCGCGTGATGGAGACGCGACCGCTTTCCAAGAGAAAGCGTTGGCGCTTGGTCGAGACGATCCGGAAGGCGGACTGAGGGAGCGGTCATGGTCCAGCAGGAAAGCATCGTGGAGGTCGCGGACAACACCGGCGCCAAGAGCGGATTGGTGATCCGCGTCCTCGGCGGCACACGGCGGCGATACGCCTCGGTCGGGGACATGGTGGTAATCACGGTGAAGGATGCATTGCCCGGTGGCGCGGTCAAAAAAGGTGAGGTCGTCCGGGCCGTGGTAGTCCGGACCAAGAAGGAGATCCGTCGGGCGGACGGCTCGTACATCCGTTTCGACCAGAACGCCGCGGTCATCGTGAACGATCAGAGGGAGCCGCGCGGGACCCGGATCTTCGGACCGGTGGCGCGAGAGCTCCGGGAGCGCCGTTTCATGAAGATCATCTCGCTCGCGCCGGAGGTGGTGTAGGTGAAGATCAGACGCTTCGATCAGGTGGTCGTCATCTCGGGCGAGGACAAGGGCAAGAAGGGGAAGGTCCTCAAGGTCTTTCCCAAGGTCCAACGCGTGATCGTCGAGGGAGTGAACTTCATCAAGCGTCACTCACGCGCGCGCCCGGGAGTGCAGTCGGGAATCATCGAGCGGGAGGCGCCGATCCACGTCTCGAACGTGATGCTCCTCGATCCGGCATCCGGCGAACGGACACGGATTGGACACCACGTTCTGCAGGACGGGAAGCGCCAGAGGGTCGCGAAGAAGTCGGGCGAAGCAGCGCCCGAGAATGAGGCGTAGAGATGCCACCGAGAATCCTGGAAGAGTACCGGCGGGAAACGGCTCCGGCCCTCATGAAGAAGTTCGGGTACAAAAACCCCATGATGGTGCCCCGGATCACGAAGATCTCGGTGAATGTGGGCGTGGGAGAGGCGAATCAGAGCCCGAATCTGCTCGAGGACGCCGTCCAGACGTTGCGCAAGATCACGGGCCAGCAGCCTTCGGTACGCCGCGCCAAGAAGTCGATCGCGAACTTCAAGCTCCGCGAGGGTATGCCCGTCGGAGCCATGGTCACCCTTCGCAAGGCGCGGATGTGGGAGTTCTACGATCGTCTGATCAACACCGCCATCCCGCAGGTCCGGGACTTCCGCGGCATGTCGCAGAACTGCTTCGACGGTCACGGGAACTACACGATCGGGATTCGCGAGCAGATCGTGTTTCCCGAGATCAACATCGACAAGGTGGCGAAGATCCGCGGAATGAACATCTCGATCGTGACCTCGGCCAAGACGGACGAGGAAGCGCTCGAACTTCTGAAGAGTCTCAACTTCCCGTTCAAGAGAGACTAGGGAACGAGACAAGAGGAAGGACGCTTTGGCAAAGAAAGCGCTGATAGAGAAGGCGAAGCGCACTCCGAAGTTCAAGGTGCGGAAGTACAACCGTTGCCGTCGTTGCGGACGGCCCCGTGCCTACATCCGGGACTTCGGATTGTGCAGGATCTGTTTCAGGGAGCTCGCTCACCTGGGCCAGATTCCGGGGATCGTCAAGGCGAGCTGGTAGGGCCGGCAGGCCGATCATCTGAGCCGAGTCCGGGAGCACTCAGCCCTACCCGGCCGGAAGGAGTCGAAGAACATGTCGATGTCCGATCCGATCGCGGACATGCTGACCAGGATCAGAAACGCAGGGAGCACGGGGCACAAGCGCGTCGACGTCCCGGCGTCCAAGTTGAAGTTGGAGATCGCACGGATCCTCCAGGACGAGAAGTTCATCGCGAACTACAAGTTCGTGGATGACGGGGGGCCCCAGGGCGTGATCCGCGTGTACTTGAAGTACACCCCGGACGAGGAGCCCGTGATCACGGGTCTGCAAAGAGTCTCGAAGCCGGGACTCCGGCGGTACTGCGGAGCGCAGGGCGTTCCGCGCGTCTTCGGCGGAATGGGGGTCTCCATCCTCTCCACGTCTCGCGGCATCATGACGGGACGGCAAGCCCAGAAGATGGGCGTCGGCGGCGAGGTCCTTTGCAGCGTCTGGTAGCGGGAGCGATCTGATGTCGAGAATCGGAAGAATGCCCGTGCCCGTCCCGAGCGGCGTCACCGTGGCGCTGGCGGACGGTGTTTTGACGGCGAAGGGCCCACTGGGCGAGCTGACGGTCCGGACGCCGGGCGAGATGAGTGTCGTCCTCGACCAGGAAGAGATCCGGGTGGAGCGACCCTC
>JALGZO010000757.1 GCA_025774865.1 bacterium
ACGCCGCACGAGGAGCACGACTCGCGTCAGCGCGACCGTCGGGCGCCTGGGCGGCAGCTCCGGAAGGGCTTCGGTGAGGTTCTCTCGTCGCGCCGCGCACGTCCGCTCGAGCGGGCAGGCCACGCACTCCGGCCCGACGGGCCTGCACACGAGCGCCCCGAACTCCATCTGCGCCTGGTTGACCTCGCCGGGCTCGCCCTGAGCGACGACCTGTTCCGCCACCCGCCACAGCAATCGCGACACTGCCGCCTTCGAAACGTCGCCGCGGATGCCGAACGCGCGGGTCAGCACGCGTGTGACGTTCCCGTCGAGGATCGGAGCCCGCCGCCCCCCGGCGATCGAGAGGATCGCACCGGCCGTGTATCGACCGATTCCCGGCAGCGCGAGCACGGCGTCGGGATCTGCGGGAAACTCCCCGGCGTGCCGGCGAACGATTTCCCGCGCCCCCGCGAGCAGCATCCTCGCCCGCCGGTAGTATCCGAGCCCACTCCACGCCTCCAGAACCTCCTCCTCGCTCGCGGCGGCGAGAGCGTCGATGCCCGGAAAGCGGCGCAGGAACCTTTCGTAGAATGGAAGAACCGTCCCCACTTGCGTTTGCTGGAGCATGATCTCGGACACCCAGATGTGGTACGGGGTGGGATCGCGGCGCCAGGGCAGATCGCGGGCGTTCTCCCGAAACCAGGGAACGAGCGCGCTTCGATAGGCGGAGACCGCTTCCGGGGCGGGGAGTGGGAGATCCGGACTCATGAGACCCTCGAAAGAGGCCGATTCTAGCGGTCTCGGGGGCCTCTGGGAACCGGCCGCCCCCGCGCCTCCCCAGATCCACCGCGACCCGGTATGATTCGCTCGCCACGAACCCCGTGAGGCCACGAATGACCGAACCGCTCATCCCGGCACCGCCCCTACCCGAGGTCGCCCCCGAGCAACTGCGCTGGAAGTGCGACCCGTCTGCCTTCCGGTTCCGCGACACGTCGGAGCTCGAGCCGATCCGCGACATCATCGGCCAGGACCGGGCGCTGCGCGCGATTCAGCTCGGGCTGGAGATGAAATCTCCGGGCTACAACATCTTCCTCTCGGGATTCGTCGGGACGGGGCGCAACACGACCGTGAGCCGCGTCCTTCAGAAGCTCGACCGCGGCGAGGAATCGCCACCCGACCTCTGCTACGTCTTCAACTTCCGGGACCCCGACTGCCCACGCGCCCTCCTCGTGCCGGCGTCGAAGGGCTGCGACCTCGTCCAGCGGATGCGAAGGCTCGTGCGGCAGCTCGCGCGCGACGTTCCCAAGGTCTTCGAAGGTCAGACCTACCAGCGGGCCAGGGCCACGATCCGGAAGCGCTACGAGAAGCGCCAGCGGTCGGTCGTCGAGCAATTCCAGAAGCGTGCGGAAAAGGAAGGGTTCGCCCTCGTTCAAGTCCAGGCGGGAGCGATCGCGAACCCGGAAGTCGTGCCACTGATCGACGGCGAGCCGAAGTTTCTCTCGGACCTCGAGGAGGCGGTGGACGGGGGGACGTTCGACGCGAAGAAGCTCGAACAGCTCCGCGACCGACAGGTGGAGTTCAGTTCGGAGCTCCCCACCGTGTTCAAAGAGGCTATGAAGGTCGAGACCGAGATGATGGTGCGCATCCAGGAGCTCGACGTTCGCTCGGTCAAACCGATCGTGGCCACGTGCGTCAGCGACGTCCGCGACGCCTTCTCCGAACTGCCCGAGGTTCTCGATTACCTCGAGCAGGTCCAGGAGCACGTACTCGAGAACCTCGCGCCGTTCGTCGGGACCCACCCCATCCCGCGTCCTTCCCCCACTGGCAACGGAATCGGCGAGTCCGAGGAACCCGGGGGACCGATCGAGTACCGGGTGAACCTCGTCGTCGACAATCGACGCGTCCGGGGGGCGCCGGTCCTGACGGAGGACGTGGCCACGTCGGCGCATCTCTTCGGCTTCGTGGAGCGGTCCTTCTCGACCGAAGGCGAGGGACCCGTCAATCACATGAAGATCAAAGGGGGGCGCCTTCACGAGGCGAACGGGGGCTACCTCATCCTGAACACCTCGGACCTGTTCAGCGAGCCGCCCGACGTCTGGAACCAGTTGAAGCGGGTCCTCCGCACCGGCAAGCTCGAGATTCCCACCTCGCCACCGGGATCGATGCTGGGGCCGTCCCCCGTGAAGCCGGAGCCGGTGCCCATTTCCGTGAAGGTGGTGCTGATCGGGGACCACCACCAGTACGCGATCCTCCATGCGTACGAGGAGGACTTCCGCAAGATCTTCAAGGTCCGCGCGGACTTCGACACGGAGATGTCGAACGGTCTCGAGAACATCGTCCAGTACGGCTCCTTCGTGCAGCGGCTCGCTCAGGAAGAAGGCATCCTGGCGTTCGACCGGGGGGCCCTGTCCGCCACCGCGGAGTACGGTAGCCGCCTCGCCGGGCGCAAGAGCAAGCTGTCCACCCGATTCAACCTCATCGCGGATCTAGCACGGGAGGCCACCTACTTCGCTCGCCTGGCCGGCGCCAAGAAGGTCGGCGCCGAACACGTGGAGAAGGCCCTCGAGGAGAAGGACCACCGCGACAACCTCGCCGAGGAGAAGATGCGCGAGCAGATCGAGGACGGTTCGATCTTCATCGACGTCGAAGGTCAGAAGGTCGGCACGGTGAACGGGCTCGCCGTCTACGAGTCGGGTGACCACGTGTTCGGCCTTCCGTCGAGGATCACCGCCACGGTCAGCCTCGGCAACGCCGGCATCATCAACATCGAGCGAGAAGCGGACCTTTCCGGCCGGACGCACGACAAGGGCGTGCAGATCCTGTCCGGGTATCTGCGATCGAAATACGCGCAGGAGAAGCCGCTGACGCTCAGCGCGTCACTCTGCTTCGAACAATCGTATTCCGGGATCGACGGCGACAGCGCGTCCTCCACCGAGCTCTTCGCGCTTCTGTCCGCGATCGCCGAGCTACCCCTACGACAGGATGTCGCCGTCACCGGATCGGTGAACCAGAGCGGCGAGATCCAGCCGATCGGCGGCGTCAACGAGAAGATCGAGGGGTTCTTCGCGATCTGCGAGGCGAGGGGACTCACCGGCACGCAGGGGGTCATGATCCCGGCCGCCAACGTCCCGGACCTGATGCTGCGACGGCGGGTCGTGGAGGCCGTGCGGGAAGGCCGCTTTCACGTCTGGGCGGTGGGTACCATGGACCAGGGGTTCGAGGTCCTGACCGGGGTCGCGGCCGGCGACAAGCAAGGGCGCCGCGCCTACCCGCTCGGCACCGCCAACGGACGCGTCGATCAGCGCTTGAAGAAGCTCGCGAACCTGATGCGGGACTACGGCGGGCACAACTGAGCTACGGGGCCGCTGACCCTAACGCCGGAGTCGAACGAGCTTCTTGACGACCGTGTCCGGTCCCGCCACCAGCCGCGCGAAGTAGATTCCGGAGGCCACCGGCCGACCGTGCCGGTCCCGTCCATCCCAGACGGCGAAGTCCTCGCCCGCCTCGCGTTCCTCGTCGACCAGGGTCCGCACCCGCCTCCCACCCACGTCGTGGATCGCGAGCCGCACGGTGCCACGCGCGGGCATCACCCACGAGAACTGCGTCGCCGCCGAGCTCGGGTTCGGGCGTGGCGGGTAGAACGTGAACACGCTCGCGCCGAGACCGGACGTCTCCACCGAAGTGCCGGCCAGGGGCGTCGTCGACTGAAACGCGTAGAGGTGGCCGTCGCTCGCCCCCACGAAGAGCATGTTCCCCGAAACCGCGGGGGAGGATGCGACGGGGGTGCCGAAGTACCACTTCCAGAGTTCGGTTCCCGCATCGAGGTCGAGCGCGTAGAGGTAGCCGTCCAGGGATCCGACGTACGCCACCCTCCCCGTGATCGCCGGCGTCCCCATGGTCCCGGACGCGTCCCGGATCCCCGACACCATGTGATAGAGCTCGGGGCCCACCGGGTGGGACCAGAGGCTCGCCCCATCCGTGGCGCTCACCCCTTCGATCGTGCCGTCCCGGCCGGCCACGACGACCACATCGTGGGCGAGCGCGGGGGATCCCGTCCCGTTGCCGAAGTTCACCGGTGATGTCCAGGAGATCGCCCCCAGCTCGTCGCGCGCGGTGAGTTTCTGGTTGTTCTTGTCGGCGTCGCCGACCACGTAGAGGATCGCCCCCGTCCAGATCGGCGATCGAAACGCGCCTTCGTCCACCCACACGCGCCCGCCCGTCGCGCGGTCGACGATCGCGAGACCCCCCTGGTTGAGCGGCGACACCCCGTAGAACCCGAAGTAGACGTAGTTCGCACCGACCGCCGGGCCGGAGTAGATGTACGGGAACCAGTCTCCCCCCAAGGGATCCGTTTGCCAGTCGACGGCGCCGGTCGCCCACTCGATCTGGAGCGGGCGAGGTTCGGCCCCGACCCAGGCGACGTCGCCGGAGAAGACCGGCGCCGTCATGTGGTAGCGCGAGACCGGGCTGGCGGTACTCCAGAGCAACTGCCCGGTCGCCGCGTCCAACCCGTAGACCGAGTCGGTGATCGCCGTGGCCAGGACGACGCCGCCGGCCACCGCCGGGGCGAGCGCGACACCCCCCGGGAAGTGCGTGAACCAGTCCACGGCTCCCGTCTCGGCGTCGCAGGCCATGACTCCGGCCTCGCTCACGTCGCGCTCCGGGCGCGAGCCGAAGTACACGGTTCCATTCGCGACGACCGGCGAGTTCAGGGCCACCAGGCCCGCCGACGGCGTCGACCAGGCGAGCTCCAGGGGCGGGGTAAGCTCATGCGCGACGAAGCTCGAGCCAGCCGGTCCATTGCGGAACATCGGCCAGTCCAGGTTCGGATTTCGCACGATCGGAACCACCGTGGCCCGTTCGAAGGAAGACATGATCGAGATCGGCGTTCCGTCGGCGAAGCTACCCGTCACCGTGATGTCGTACGTGCCTTCGGGCAGCGACGAGACGTCGAGTAGCTCTCGCCAGAGAGAGATCCCCTGCTGCGCGAGCGACACGGGCCCCGCCGTTCCTCCCGGACCGGAGACGCTCGCCGAGAGCGACGCTACGAGCGACGACGTGTCGTACGCCTGGACCATCACGTCGAGTGACGATCCGCCGAGCGCCTGTCCGGACTGCGGGTGCGTGATCTCCGCGCGGTGATCGACCGAGAACCGCCGAAGCTCGTAGCCGATGGTGCCGTCCGATTCGAAGGTGACGAAGCCGAACGCCCGTGGCGTCCGATCGAGCGGACCGATCGGGGTCCGGCCGAGATTGAACTCGAGGATCCCCTCGGGGCGATCGGTGAGCTGAAGCGCGTGCCAGTGCCCTGAGAACGAAGCGAGGATTCCGTCGGCCGCCCACTGCTCGCGCACGCTCAGATTCGACTGCTTCAAGAGATTGTGCTGGTACATGGCGAGGTGAGCGCCGGGCGGCGCGGCCGCGATGTCGTTATCCCACCACGACTCTTGGGCCCGGTGTCCCCACTGCCGCATTCTCGTTGTTGTGGATCATCATGTGCCAGCTTCCGACCTCGACGGAGTAATACGGCGGGCCCACGTACAGTTCGTAGTACGCCATCGGGGTCGACGTGCCCAACGTGTCGTGATTCCCGACGACGTGGAGAACCGGGAAGTCGGAGGCCGCCAGCTGCGACACGTAGTTGTTCCAGTGCGTGGAATCCGAGCCCACCTGAACGATGTCCCCCGTGTTGATCAGGAACGACGGCGGCACGGCGAGCTCGTTGATCTCCAGCAGATCGTCGTCGAGGTGGCCCTGGCCCCACGTCTTGATCTGAGTGTCGGTGATGTGCACCCAGTGGACCGGGTCGGTGGCGGTGGCGGGGTTCGTCCTCAGGCCGAAGTCGACCGTGTCCGGACCCGCCGTACCGACCGGCACCCAGTGGTACCAATCAGTGGTCGGCCAGTAGCCGGCGGGAATCGTCATCGTCGCGAACCGGTACAGCGCTCGGTCGACCCAGACGTCGAGCTCGCCCAGGGCGTCGGTCGCGAGGACTTCGACCCCGTTCGTGAACCGCACGTCGGCGATCCCCGGCTCACCCCCCTGGCGAACGCCGTCTTCGTCGAGGTCGTGAAAGACCCGGCAGTGAACGAAGATGGAATCAGGCTGCGCGACCGCGACGGCGGTCACCGTCCAAGACAAGAGAAGTGCGACGATCGATCCGGTGGCCGCACGTCGACCCGTGGCGAGTTGGCAGGAGCCCGAAGACACGGCAGCCTCAACAGCGGGGGTCACGATCGGGGCAAAGCGACGGACCCACAGGATAGCATGCGGCTCCGCGCGAATGGAGGTGGAGGTTAGCGGAGATTTCGGGAGAGCCCCACTCCGGCTCCTCGGCCGGCGTCGAGATAATCGCGGATCGCCTCGTGCGTGCTGTGGAACGCGAGGTCGTCCCAGGGGATCCCGGACTCCGGGAACGAACGCGCCTCCAGGGATTCGGAAAGGGCCCGTGGCACGCCGTCGGTCACCGTTCCGCGGTAGACGATGATCACGGCCGTCTGCTGCGGATAGCTGTAGATCCCGAGCAGATCATCGAGCTGAACGCCGCAGCCGGCTTCTTCCCGAACCTCGCGCACCGCCGCGGCCTCGACGGTCTCTCCGCGGTCCACGTAGCCACCGGGGTACGTCCAGCGCCCGTACCCCGGTTCGATGGCGCGCTTCATGAGAAAGATCCCGCCCTCCCACCGGAAGATCACGCAGGCGGCGAGCTTCGGATCGAGGTAGTGCACGTGGCTGCAGGCCGGGCACGTCGGCGGCTGCCCCGCCAGCTCCGAGCCGCAGCGCACGCAGTGCTTCGCGGTCACTCCGCTCCCCGCGACAAGAACAGCCTGGCGGCCCGCGTCATGATCTCGAGCCCGAGGGACAGCGCCCGTTCGTCGATGTCGAAGGTGGGATTGTGATGGCCTCCGGTGGGCGGCGTCGGCTGCGCTCCCACGCCGAAGAAGCAGCCCGGGACGGCGGCCAGGACGGAAGCGAAATCCTCCCCCGCCATCGTCTGCCAGCGGCCGATCACGTTCTCCGGGCCGACGATTCCCCCGGCCGCCTCCCGCACGATCTCGCTGACGCCGGGGTCGTTCACGAGAGCCTGAGTCACGCCCGTGATCTCGAGCTCTCCCCGGTCGCCCACGATCTCGTGCATTCGCCGGTGCACCTCGGCGCGCGTCTTCGCCGAGAACGTCCGGACGGTGCCCTCCATCCGCACCCGATCCGGAATGACGTTGAAGGCCGAGCCTCCGTGCATGGTCGTCACCGAGACGACGGCGCCCTCGAATGGGTCCACGCCTCGACTCACGATACTCTGGAAGCGCTGGACGATGTCCGCCGCGGCGACGATCGGATCGACGCACACCTGCGGTTTCGCCGCGTGTCCACCGCTCCCGTGCACGTCCAGCGTGAAGACGTCCGCCGCCGCCATCATGGGACCCGGGCTGACGATCACCTTCCCCACCGGAACGTCGTTCCAGAGATGGAGGCCGATCGCGGCGTCGACGCCCGTAAGCAGCCCCTCCTCGATCATCCGGTCCGCGCCCTGTCCGCCTTCCTCCGCCGGCTGGAACGCGAACCGCACTTGTCCGGGAAAGTCGGCGCGCGCCAAGCGGCCCGCGGCCAGGAGCGCGATCGCGGTATGCCCGTCGTGGCCGCAGGCATGCATCACGCCGTCGTTCCGGCTCTTGTACTCGACGTCGTTCGCTTCCTGGATCGGCAGTGCGTCCATGTCGGCGCGAAGGAGCAACGACGGGCGGCCCTCACCGCGCGTCGCCAGCACGCCGGTCTCGGCCACTCGTTCCACGACGTCGTAGCCGAGCTCCTTCATCCGCTCCGCGACGATTCCGGCGGTGCGAGTCTCCTGATAACCGAGCTCCGGATGTCGATGGAAGTCGCGCCGGAGACGAACGAGCTCGTCGGTTTCGTCCGCCGTCGCGCGGGCTTCGAGGGGCACCGCGTTCACGCAGGGTCTCCGTCCGGCGTGAGTGACAGGACCTCCGCGACCGCACCGGCGACGGAGAGCCGCGTTCCCGGCGACTCGCGCCCCACCGCAACGTAACCGAGCGCCAGCGACCCGGCCTCGTCCCGAGCAGCGCTGGTGACGACGCCCACCTTCTCGTCGCCGTCGAGCAATTCGTCGCCCGGCGCGGGAGGATCCGCCGCTTCGATGCGCAGACGCACGAGCGCGCGCTTGACGCGATCGTAGCGGTTCACCCTCGCGATCACCTCCTGTCCGACGTAGCAGCCCTTGGTGAAGCTGATCGCGTCGGTCATCCGAGCTTCGAGGGGGACGGTTCCTTCGTCGAACTCCGTGCCGAACGCGGGCACGCCGGCCGCCACGCGCAGTTCGTGCCACCGCGCTGCGTCGGCCCGGGGCAGCTCCGCGAGTACCTCCTCGACCGCGGCGACGGCGGCCGGCGGCCCGATCAAGTGGAAGCTCTTGCCTCCGACGTTTTCGGCGCGCATCAACCGGACCACCTTCCCTTCCAGCGCTCGATGCTCCCACGGCGCAAAACCACCGGCCGCCACCCCCAGCTCGACTTCGATCATTTCGACCGCGCGCGGCCCGCACACGGTGAGGAGCCTGCTCTCACCGGCCACGTCGGTGCACGTGACGTCGTCGGCGATGATGTACTTCTCGAACCAGCCCGCGACGTCCGGCCCCCGTCCCGAGCTCCCCACGAGGAGAAAGTCGTCTCCACGATCCGCGACGATCACGCGATCCACGACGCGCCCAGTCCGTTCGAGCAGAAGCGTGGGCACCCCGCGCCCGACCGACAGACCGCTCACGTCGTTCGTGACGAGCCTCTGCAAGAAGTCGCGCCGCTCCGGCCCGCCCACCACGACGCGGGCCAGATCGCTTCGATCAATGCGGGCGCTCGTCGTGCGCTCAATCACCGAGATACTCGACATGGTTGCGGTCCGTCTCCCGGATCCGGATGCGGTGCAGGCGAACGCGACCGGGCGCCGATCCCTCGAGGGGATCCTTGACGCGACGCCAAGCGATGCGCGCGATCTCTTCCGCCGTCGGATTCAGGTTCGCGAACTCCGCGAGGTCCTCGTTCAGGTTCCTGTGATCCCACCGGTCGACGATCTCGGTCGCGACGATCGTGTCGAACGTCGCGGCCTCGAGCAATTCGCCGGTCTCTCCCGGCTCGCCCCGCACCGTCACCTCGAGGATGTAGTTGTGTCCGTGCCCCCGCGGGTTGTTGCACTTGCCGAAGACGCGGAGGTTCTCCTCGTCCGTGAGCGACGGGCTGTGAAGACGATGGGCGGCGCTGAACTCGTACACGCGCGTTACGTCCACGGTGTCTCCTCCGCGGTAGTCGAAGACCGACCGACCCCCCGCCAGGCGCACCCTCCGCACCGGTATCTGGCCAAGTCGGCCCCCGAGCATACCCCAGATCCCGCGCGCCAGTGCCTCCGGGGTGCGGAGCTCGGGCGTGCCGTTCGTCCCGTCGAGACAGCGGCCCGCGAGCCTCTGCACGACGTCACGCCGTAGCGTCTCCTTCATCTCCGAGAGGTTCACCACCATTCCGTGCTCGGGATCCACGGGCCCTTCCACCGTGACCACGAGATCGAACGCGAAGACGTGGAAACGCCCGTCCGCCGCCGGGGCGAGCGTGGTGATCTTCTCGACACGGGTGACGTACACGGGATCCCTTCGGTTCGAGGCGAGTCGGGCGCCGGCGCGCGCTCAGCGGCTCCGCCGAAACGGCTTCGCCAGGGCGGCCGGAGCGCCCGAGCCCTTCCGCGCGGTGGTTCCGAGCGCGACCAGGGTGAGAGCGTAAGGCAACATCTGGAAGAACTGGTAGGGGATCTCGCCCCCGAAGAGCTCACGTCCCTGGAGCCTCACCTGGAGCGCCATCGCGAGCCCGAAGAGGAGCGCACCGAGACCGCCCGCGATCGGATTCCAGCGCGCGAAGACGACGATCGCCAGCGCCACGAAGCCGCGGCCCGCCGACATGTTCTCGACGAACGTGTTCGAATACCCGATCGAAAGGTAGGCGCCGGCGGCTCCGGCCGCGGCCCCGCCGAAGAGCACCGCCAGTGCCCTCACCCTGAGAACGTCGATGCCCGCGGTCTCGACCGCTTCGGGATTCTCGCCCGCCGCGCGAACGAGAAGCCCCGGCGACGTCCGGTTCAGAAAGAACCCGGTGGCGACCATCGCCGCGATCGCCGCCCATCCCAGGGCGTTCTGCCTGAAGAGAGCCGGCCCCACGAGCGGAAGATCGCCCAGCAAGGGAATCGTCCAGACCCGCAGCGACGCGACGAAGATGGTTCCGTCGTGCGCACTCGCGACGGCGCGGTACGCCACCCCCGTCACCCCCAGGGCGAGCACGTTCAACGCGACGCCCGTGACGATCGGGTCGATCCGCCCGGTCAGGACGAGGGCGGCGAAGAGCGCAGCCCAGATCGTCGAGGCCAGGATGCCGGCGGCGACCCCCACCGCCGACCCACCGAGCCCCCACGCCCCGACGAACGCCGCGAACGCGCCCACCAGGATCATCCCCTCGAGCCCGATGTTCAGGACGCCGGCCCGCTCCGCCACGATCTCGCCGATGACCACGAGGAGAATCGGGATCGAGATGCGAACCGCAGCGGTGAGGAGGCCTTCTCCGAACTCCATCAGTCGTCTCCCCGCCGACCGACGACGACGCCGGACGCGATCGACGCGAGGATCACGACCGCCTGGATCACGAGCACGAGGACGTACGAAACGTCCGCTTCCTGCTGCATTCGAGAAGAGCCGGCTTCCAGCGCCCCGAAGAACAGCGCCGCGGGTACGAGCGCCCACGGCCGGAGCCGGGCCAAGAGCGCCACGGCGATTCCAGTGAAGCCATAGCCGGGTGACACCTTGTCGAAGAGGCGGCCGAGAACCCCGAGGACCTCCACCGCGCCGGCCACCGCCGCGATCCCGCCCGAGACGGCCGCGGCCGTGAAGATCGTACGACTCACCGGAATGCCCGCCCACGCCGAAGCGCGGGGGTTGCGGCCGACCGCCTTCATGCGAAACCCGGTCTCCGTCCGCTCGAGAAGGAACGCGACGATCACGACTGCGGCGAGGGCGAGGAAGATCCCCGCGTGAAGCGGATACGCGCGCCCGAACACTCGAGGCAGCGCGGCCGACCCGGCGACCAGGTCGCCGATCGGCTGGGCGCGCGACGCCTGCTGCAGCGGCCCGTGGACGAGCCACGAGAGCGTGTACAGCGCGACGAAGTTCAGCATGATCGTCGAGATGACTTCGAACGCGCCGCGGCGCACCTTCAGCCACGCCGCCAGGCCGCACCAAGCGGCTCCGCCGGCGAACGCGAAGACGACGATCACGGGCAAATGGATCGCCGTCGGCCAGCCTTCGATGGCACCGATCCAGCCCGCGACGATCGCACCGACGACGAACTGACCCTCCGCCCCGATGTTCCAGAAGCCGGCCCGAAACGCCACCAACACGGCGAGCCCGGTCAGGAGAAGCGGGATCGCTTTCGTCCAGACCGTGAGGAACCCGTAGAGCGATCCGACGCTGCCTCTGGCGAGGGCGGTCATCGCGAGCCACGGATCGCGCCCGGAGACGAGCACGACGACGCACGAGGCGGCCACCGCCCCGAGGAGAAGAGCCGCGACCCGCACTCCGCTCCTCACGAGAGGTCGGACCCGAGCATCATCGCACCGAGGAGCTCGGCGTCCGGACGATCCGCTTCCCGCAGTCGCCCACCGGTCATCACGGCCCACCGATCCGCGATCGCCAGCACTTCCTCGAGCTCGGTCGAGAACAGGATGATCGCGCGCCCGTCGTCACGGAGCGCCGCGAACGTCCGCCGCAGCTCCCGGATGGCGGCGAGGTCGAGACCGCGCAACGGGTTGTGCAGTATGAGGACAGACGGGTTTGCCGCGAGCTCGCGCGCGACGAGGAGCTTCTGCTGGTTGCCGCCGGACAGCGTCGCGGCCGGCGCATCGACGCTGGGTACGCGCACGTGGAATCGGTCGACCAGCTCGTGGGCGCGCCTGGCATGCTCCCGGGGGTCGATCCAGAGACCCCGGCGCGCCCACGCCGCCCCGAACTCTCGAAGCGCGAGATTCTCCGTGACCGTGGCGTCCAGCACGAGCCCTTCGCGGGCGCGATCCCCCGGAAGCACCGCGAGCCCGCGTCGCCACCGCTCAGCAACCCCGGCAGCCGTCACATCGGTGTCGCCGAGACGAATCCGTCCGCTCCCGGGGCGCTCCATTCCGGCCATGAGCCGAACGAGCTCGTCCTGACCGTTGCCGTCGACGCCCGTGACACCGAGAATCTCGCCCCCCGAGAGCTCGAATGAAACGTCCCGGACCGTCACCCGGCCGGCGTGGGACGACAGGTTCTCGACCGTGAGGAGCGTTCGCGCCGACGCCGGCCGCGCGCGCGGAACGTCGGCCGACGGAACGCTGTCCGCTCCGACGATACGGCGCGTCAACTCGCCCCGCTCGGTATCCCCGGTGCGACCCCGCGCGAGGATCCGTCCGCGGCGGAGCAGCGTGATCCGATCGGAGATCTCCAGCGCTTCATCCAACTTGTGACTGATGAACGCCACGGCCGTACCGCCGTCGGTGAGCCGCCGGATCACGTCGAACAGGTCACCGACCTCACTCGGCGCGAGCACCGCCGTCGGCTCGTCCAGAATGAGCAGTCGGACGCGGCGAGAGAGCGCCTTTGCGATCTCGACTCGTTGCCGAGCTCCGACCGGTAGCTCCTCGACCTTGGCGTCGAGCGGAAGGTCCAGCCGGAAGCGACGGCCGAGCTCTTCGCACGCTCGGCGCGCCCTTCCCCGGGTCAGCCGGAACCGAGGGCGATCCGGATGAGCCAGCCAGATGTTCTCCCAGACGGAGAGCGCGGGGACGAGCATGAAGTGCTGGTGCACCATCGCGATTCCGAGGGCGCGCGCGTCGGCGGACGAGCGGAGTCGAACGTCCTGTCCGCGCCACACGAGCTTCCCGGCGTCCGGCCGGAGGATCCCGTACAACACGTTCATGAGAGTGGTCTTGCCTGCTCCGTTCTCGCCGAGCACGGCATGGACCTCGCCGGCGGCGACGTCGAGATCCACTTGATCGAGAGCCACGACGGAGCCGAAGCGCTTCGTCAACCTCTCGACGCGCAGGAGGGTCGCGTCCGTCAATTCGGCGAGGCGAGTACGTCGATCTCGCCAGAGGCGATGCGCTGCTCGAGATCCGCGAGGAAGGCCGCGACGTCCGGGCCGAGCTCGGGAGCGGCCTCGGGACTCACGACGACGCTCACCACCCCTTCCTTCACTCCCATCGTGGTCGCGGCGGGAACGAAGCGGCCTGCCTTCACCGCCCGCCCGACGGCGAGGTAGGCGGCCGGCACGTCGAGCACCGCGCTCGCCAGGATCGCGCCAGGCACCACGCGATTCTGATCCTTGTTCGAACCGAACGCCCAGACGCCGTCATGCTCCGCCGCGGCCTGGAAGACTCCGAGCCCGGCCTTGTCGGCGTTCTGAAACAGGAACCGGGCGCCCTGCTCGATCAGGGCTTCCGCGTGCTCGCGCGCCAGCGCCACATCGTGCCAGTTGCCCACGTACTTCGTGACGACCTCGAACTCGGGGTTCACGCCCTTCGCGCCGTTCTCGAATCCGTCGAAGCCCGGTTTCAGCGAGGGAATCTCCTCGCCGCCGATCATGCCCGCGACCGGCCGTTCCGAGAGGTGCGCGGCGAGCGCGCCGAGGACGTACGTCGCCTCTTCGAGCCGAAAGTGCACGGCTGCGACGTTCGCGGCGTGTCGATTGCCGGCGATCACGATGAATGTGGTGCCAGGGAAGTCCGGCGCGACGCGAAGGGCCGCGTCCTGAAACTCGTACGCGTGTCCGATCACGAGCTCGTAGCCTTGCGCAGCGAACTCGCGCAGATTCTCTTCGAAGCGGCTCTTGTCGAGGCTCTCTACCTTCGCGATCTGCGCTCCGAGCTCCCGCTCGAGCAGGAGAAGGCCCTCGTGAGCGCTCGCGTTCCAGCCGTCGTCGGAGACGGGCCCGGTGAGCAGCAGCGCCACCCGGAAGTCGCTCGGCGGCGAGGCGTCACGACCGGCGCAGCCGGCCGCGCCCAGCACCAGGGCGAGCACCGACGCCCGAGTGACGAGGCGAAGAACTCCGTTCAAAGATGCTCCGCGGGAACGAGGCCGGCAGGATTCTCGGCGCGAGATCGCCCGCTGTCAAGCGTGCGACCGTGCTAGACTGCGCGCCCCTATGCCGATCGGAGCAATCTCCCGGACGCGGTTCGCCACGCTCGTCGTTACCGCGGTAGGTCTCCTCGTCGGATGCGGCGCGGACGAGACGGACGTCCACTCGCAACATCCCGCGGAGCAGCCGGACCGCGACGCCGCCACTTCCTCGAGCGAGTCTTCGAACTCCGTGACGCGGTAGAACCGATTCATCGGCACGTCCAGAAACTCCTGCGTCGAGTCGCTGGCTGGCCAGTAGACTGTCGACACGAGATCCGGCTCGCCGCGGGGCAATGAGCGGCTGAAGCCGAGGCCTCAGGTGGGTCGGGACTCCGGCAACGGTTCGACCGGCACCACATCGTCCCAGTAACTGCCGGGGGGAGTGCCCTCGCCACCGTGCTCGACGCGCCGCTGCCACGCCTCCAGCGCGCGCGCATACTCCTCGCGAACCGAACGTCCGAACTCGCCCGGCGGATCGCTGTCCTCGCCGGCTACACGAAACCCCTGCTCTTCCAGCCACCGTTCGGCCGCCGCCCGGTTAGTGACCGGGCGCAGCCACGAGTTTTCGCGCTCGAAGCGCTCGTCGAATCCGTCGGCGGCGGCGATCGTCTCGAACAGCGTCTTCTCCGCGCGGAGGAACGTTCCGTCGCCGTCGGCGTCTACCCACCACGCGGTTTGTCCCCAACCACGCACGGCATCGCGCACGTTCGAGGGAAGCTCTCCCTCCACCAGCGAATCCAGAAGCTGGAGGATCTCATCCGCCGTCAGCCCTTCCTCGACTCCGCGGGCGACGGAGTGCGGCGTGAGCGTGTAAGTCCAAAAGCGGTCCAGGGACTTCAGCTCCGCGATTGCTCCGATACGCCGGTGCATCTCGGGTGAGCACTCTTCCGGAATGAGCAGCTCGAAGTTCGGTTGCGCGTAGGCGCGCAGGCGTTCCCGCTCGCGTCGGCGGCGGCGGATCGTCTTCGATGTGTGCAGGAGCCTCCACGCCTCGATGGCGCTGTCGACGGCGGCGGCGACCGGCTCGCCCTGCGGGTCTTTCCCCGTGTACACGAGGCCGAGATCGGCCAGCAGATGGACACAGGCCGAGACCCAGCGACTGGTGGGGCCCTCGACGCTCACGTCGGCCTGCGGACGAATCCGTAGCACATGGAACGAGCTGCGAAGGGCGCGGTACCGGACCGCCTCCGTCAGCGACTCCAGGGGAATCCACGCGGCCCCCTTCCAGTCGACGAGCGCCTCCAGTGCGATGGGGATGTTCTCGTAGTTGTCCTTTAAGAAGGAGAGGAAGAG
Source organism: bacterium (assembly GCA_025774865.1). Lineage (GTDB taxonomy): Bacteria > ARS69 > ARS69 > ARS69 > ARS69 > JALGZO01. The sequence goes on from JALGZO010000757.1 coordinate 15,458, forward strand.
ACTCTGACGCTCCACTTCCCGACGACTCGCCCAGTCGGTCCAGTTCTCCGCATCGAGGTAGAGACGCTTCCCGCGCTTCTCGAGGAATCCCATCTTGCGGAACAGCTCGATGAGTCGGCTGATGCGTCCGCGGATGAGGCCGACCGACCCCGCTCCCTCGCCGGGCTCGTAGAGATAGGGATGAAAGAAGTCCCCCATCCCCTCGAGGTCTCGCTTCCAGATCTTCTCTTCCTCGGCCATGACGCGCGGAGGGTTCTGGTGGATGTGATTCAGCACGGCGACGGCGAGACCGTGTACCGATTGTCGGAGAGCGCTGGAGCCGGGGACGACCTCCGACTTCCGGCGCTTCGGCTGGCCGATGATCCTGCGGCCGAAGACCTCGCCCATCCCCTCGGGGAGGTAGGCGATGTCGCTGCCGATCAGGAACGTGATGTGGCGGCTGCGCAGCCCGAGGAACGTGCGCTCCCATTGCTCGGCGGATCCGCGTCCCCGGGACACCAGCTCGCCGAACAACCACCGCCGCGGCGCGATCCCGCCCACTTGCCGAAGGACATAGAGCAGCTCGGCGTCTTCCGGTGAGAGCTCCGCCGCGAGCTGCTTGGCGACTTCGGGACTTTCGAGGTGCGCCGCGAGCTCCGCCACCATCTCGTTGCGATCGTAGCCGCCCGTGTCGAGGTGGTAGCGGTAGATCGTCCGCAGATGCTCGAAGAGAAGCTCGTTCCCGAGAAAATCGGTCAGAGTTCTCTTCACGGACCCACCCACCGGTCGGCTTCCCGGACGGTCCCGCGGAGGTGCTCTTCCAACTCCTCCGGTACCTCCAGGTCGACGACCTTGTAGTGATAACCCTGCTCGGTCAGGAACAGCTGCCTCTTCAATGCGAACTCCTGCTCGGAGGTGTGAGAGGTCACGAGCGAGTAGAATCGAGTGTCCGCGTCCTTGGGGCGCAGAATACGGCCGAGTCGCTGGGCTTCCTCTTGGCGCGACCCGAACGTTCCGGAAACCTGAATGGCGACGTTCGCCTCGGGAAGGTCGACCGCGAAGTTCGCGACCTTCGAGACGACGA